>NZ_BAAHXB010000058.1:0-35411 GCF_054657215.1 Endothiovibrio diazotrophicus | reverse complement strand
AGCCCCTTCAGGCGGGCCGTGGTGTCGCGTGTCCCGGTGTAGGTGGTGTAGGCCAGCACGCGGCGCCCGGCCGCCCGTTCCTCCTTGCACCGCTCGATCAACGCCCGCTCCTTCGGGGTCGGCACGCCCTCCTGGGCGATGCGGGGCAGAAAGGTGATCAGCCGCCGGGTGCGCGGATGGGTCACCGTCTCGGGGCGGAAGCAGGTGTCCGGCCAGGCCAGCAGCGAGTTGAGGACCACGCCCAGCAGGCTGTGGTCGCCGACGCGCAGGGCGGCCCGCAGGGCGGTGGTGAGGGCCTCGTTGAGCTTGCCGTAGGCCTTGGCCTGCAACTCGCCCATCGCCACCTCCACCAGCTCCTCGCGGTAGTCGGGCAGCACGCCCGCCCCCAGGTCGGCCAGCTTCAGGAACACCGTGTAGGGGACCACGTAGCGCATGATCCCCAGCGGCCCGAAGCCCGGTCCCTTGGCGGTGTGGATGGTGATCCGCTTGCCCTTGGCGGTGGCGTGATCGCCCTCCTTCACCTCGCGGTGCTTCTGGATCTCCTTGAACACGCCGTGATGCCGCATGAAGGCCATCGCCGCGGTGCCGAGGCTGCCCCGGCCGTTGTAGCGGTAGCCGTCCTCGATCATCCGCTGGGGCATGGCGCGCCACAGAAGATGGAAGAGGTCGTCGCCGTAGCCCCCCATGAGGGTACCGGTGAGCAGCAAAACCTTGCGCGCCTTGGCCGCGAGCACGCCGAAGGCCTGCCCCTGGGAGGAGCCGGCGTTCTTGTACTCGTGGGCCTCGTCGGCCACCAGCAGCCCGAAGAACCCCTGGGGCAGGTAGCGCTTGATCGCCTCGGTCACCTGGTAGCCCCCCTTCGCGAAGGAGAACTCCAGCCGTCCCAGGGCTCGCTCCATGCGCGCCGCCTGCCGGTCGGAGAAGATCAGCTCGCCCGCTTCATCCATCAGGTTGACCACATCGTAGAGGTTGTCGGCGAGCAGCCCGCCCACCACCTCCTCGCCGAAGGCATCGAGGATGCGCTCCGCGGTCTTCGGCCCCACGGTGGGGAGCTGGAGCAGTCCGTCGCGGACCACGGCGCGGTAGTCCCGCGGCGGTTTGCGCGGATGGACCAGGGTCCACAGCGCCTCGCCACACTCCGGACAGGCGGCGCGCTCCTTGGCGAAGCGGTCGGTGTCCGGCGGCAGCGGCTCGTTCGCCTCGTCGAGAAGCGGCGCCCCGCAGCCGGGACAGGCCGCGACCACTTGGCCGAGCGCGGCATCGACCCGTCGGGCGATCACCGGACGCCAGTGGAAGTCCATGCGCATCCGCACCCGGCCGAGCACCACGAAGAACGGGCGCTTGGGGGCCCCCGTGCCGATCAGGGCGCGCAGCGCCATCAGCTTGGCCAACGCATCGGGGCCGTTGCAGACCACCACCGTGGCCTCCGGGATCGTCTCCAGGATCTCGCGACGCCACTTGAAGGTTAAATGTGGAGGGGCGACCACCAGGGTGCGGCGGAACCCCTCGTCGTGCAGGATCGCGGAGGCCGCGATGGCTTGCAGGGTCTTGCCGACCCCCATTTCGCCGTTGAGGATCGCCGCCTTCTCGCCGGCATCGAGCAGCAGGGCGCCGAGCGCCTGGACCGCCGCACGCTGGGCGGTGAAGGGGCGACGCGCCAGGGCGTCCATCACCGCGTCGCGCCGCGGGTTGGGGGTGCCGTCAAAGACCGGCGGGTGCCGGCGGGCGACGGACTCCAGGAGCCCCTCGCCGAACAGGTCCACAAATTCGGCCAACGGAAGCGCCGAGGTATCGAGGGTTGCAGTCATGGGTGTCTCCTCCAGGGAATGGGAACGGGGGAGACACCGGTCCCCGACGGGGAGCGGTCTCCCCGTCGGGGTGGGTGTGTAGGTCGGTTACAGTGGATCAGGCGATCCGCACCAGCTCGCCGAAGCGTTCGCCCGGCGTGAAGTTCCAGGCACTGATCGCCGGCACGAAGCGGTCGGTCAGCACATGGGTCTCGTTGCCTTCGTCGTCGGTGGTGACCTCGCGGTCCTGCACCTTGCGGGTATGGCCCTTGACGACGAAGACGCGCCCGTCCGCCGCCTCCACCGCGCCACCGACCTGGCCGGCCGCCAGGCCCAGGGCGAGGTGCCAGGGACGCATGGCGGTCAGCGGCCGGCGGTGGACGGTGGCCCCGGCGGCGAAGTGGGTGGCGAAGTGACCCCAGAGGGTCGGCCCCTCGGTCAGGGCCTCCGCCAGTTGGCGGGCGTCGAGGGCGGTGTAGCGGAACTGCGGCTCCGTCACGGGGGTCGTCGGCACCGCGTAGGGGGCCTCCTCCCACCGCTCCGGCAGTTGCGGCACTGGCTCGCCCTGTCCGGCGGCCTCCAGCGCCGTGCGGATCGCCTTTTGGCCCGCCTGGGAGCGGTGCCGGCGAATGCCCAGCACCACCACCTGGCGGAAGGCGTCGGTCATGGCGCGGAAGACCCGCACCCGTTCGAAGTGGCGGGCGATCCAACCGGCGAGTTCGGCGTCCAGCGAGTAGTGGGGCAGGATGAAGACCATTACCCCACCGGCTTGCAGCAGCCCGCGGGTCCGTTGGTAGAAGCGCTTCTCCAACCGCTGGCGGCCCGTTCCGGATCGTGCCGACACGGCGGCCTGATCGCCCACCGCGTCGCCATAGGGCGGATTGAGGAACAGCAGCCCGTACTGGGCGGGCCGGGCGGCGGTGAGGAAGAGATCGCCGTGGATGCAGGTGTCGAGCAGGGTCTTGGCGTGGTAGGCCCGCGCCTCGTGGTACTCCACCCCGTGGGCCTCGCAGCGCTCGGCCCCCAGGTGGTGTTTGCACTCGGCCAGGGCGAGCCCCTCGCCGCAGCAGGGATCGAGGATGCGCATCGGTCCCTCCCCGCTCGGGGCGAGGGCCTGGAGAATGCGCTCCAGGGTCGCCTCGTCGGTGGGGAAATAGCCGTTGCGGGCAAAGTTGTTGGCCAGTCTCGGGAAGATCAGTCCCATGGTTCGCTCCTTGGGGTGGTTCAACGCGAGGGAGCACCCCCGGCGGGGCAGGCTCCCCGCCGGGGTGAGTGGTGAATGAAAAAAGCGGTCAGTGCTCGGCGGGCTGTGCCCGCAACACCGCCCGGCGCAGCACCCGCTGGGCGGCGCCCCGGTCGCCCCGCTCCAACTGGAAGAGGGCGCTGGTGGCCGCCTCCAGCAGGGTGTTGGCGTGGGTGATCAGCGGCTCCGCCCGGAGGATGTCGTCGAGACGCGCCGCCTTCCCGTCGCGCTCCTCGTCGGAGTGGAAGGGGGCGGCGACGCCCTCCAGGGCGCTCTGCTCGTCATCCAGGCGGTAGATCAGTTCGCTCGCCACATGGGCGAGCAGGCCATCCAGGTTCTTGAAGTGGGTCAGTTTCATCGGTCTCTCCAGGGTCAGGGTAGGGACGGAGACCGCTCGCCCTCGACGGGGCGCGGGGTCCCGTCGGGGAAAGGAAGTCGTCGGTCAGGTCGTGGGGAGGTGGCTAGTCCTCGTCCGGCATCAGGATGGTGATGACCGGCTCCCCGTTGTCGCCGGGGCCGGAGACCAGCTTCAGCGAGACCTCTCGGGGCCGCACGCCGCGACCGCCGCGGGGAACGCGGCTGATCGTGTAAAGCAACTCGCGGCCGCCATCGCCGCTGCGTCGGATTGCGAAGCGCGCCATGTTGAGCACGTCCCACAACCGTCCGGTTTCGTCCTGGTCGGTCTGCCGGCGGGAGTCTTCGTCCGACCACTCCACGCAGTCCTCCCACACCGTGCGGGTCATGGCCACCGGCCACACGAAACCCGCCTCCCGTGCCTCGTTCGTCGCCGAAACGTCGACGAGGAAGCCGTCCGCGATGGCCTCGGCACGGGTGTAGCGGTGGATCCGCTCGAACCCCGCAAGGGGCTCCTCCTCGATCGCATCCGACGCCGGACTCGCCTCGGCGTGCAGGTCCGATAGATCCGGTAGCGCCGGCATCCCGTCCGCCGGGTCGCGACCCAGCACGTCGGCGCGGATCAGTCGCTGGAGCGAGGCACCGACCCGCGTGTCGTCGGCGAGGTCGATCCAGCAGCCCTGGACGCCCTCGCCCGCCACCGGGCGAATCCACTCCAGCTCGCGAAAGGCGGTCAGCACCGCCCCTTGCCAGTGATCGAGCAGGGGATAGGGGCAGACCTCGCAGAGCAGCGCCCAGAGGCGGTCATCATTCGGAGCCGCCGCGCGTTCCAACAGCAGCGCCCGCCCCCTTGCGCGGTCGGGTTCCACGGTCAGCGGGTCGTAGATGAAGAGCTGGACCAGATCGCCGAACAGCCGGGTCTTTACCCGGCCGGAGAACTGGCGCCACCCCTTGGTCTCGGTGGTCTCGATGACGGTGTCACCGACGGTGAGTTGATGCACCCGCCGGGGGTCACCCGTCGGCAGGCTCAAGCGCGCCTGGAGTTCGCGCACGGCGGTCTCCAGGCCGAGGATGGAGAGAAAGCGCAGCCTCCCCTCCTCCACCACGAAGGCGTCGGAGAAGAGGCCGGCGACCTCTCCCACTTCGAACAGCGTCTCCATGTCGTTCTCCTCCCATTCGGGAAATTGGGGGGAGACGCCCCCCGTGGGGGACGAATCCCCCCGGCGGGGTAGTTCACTCGTTGACGTTGAGCAGGCCGTTCTCCGCGAAGGAGAAGACCGTCTCGCCGACGATGAAGTGATCGAGCACGCGCACCTCGATCAGCGCCAGCGAACGCCGCAGGCGCTCGGTCAGTGCGAGATCGGCGCGGGACGGGTCCACGCGGCCGGCGGGATGGTTGTGGGCCAGGATGACCGCCGAGGCGTTGTGCTCCAGGGCGGAGCGTGCGATTTCGCGGGCGTGGACGGTGATCCCGTCGATGGTGCCGCGGAACATCTCCTCGAAGGCGATCACCCGGTGCTGGTTGTCGAGGAAGACCACCGCGAACACCTCGTAGGGATAGGGCGCGAGCGCCATCCGCAGGTATTCGCGGGACTTCGCGGTGGTGATCAGTGCCTCACCTCGGGCGAAGCGCTCGGCGAGGATGGCGCGGGCCAGGGCGAGCACGCCCTGCTGCTGCGCCTCACTCAGCGCTTGCGGTTGCAGGGGTTCACTCCCCTCCAATGGGAACGACGGCGTGAGCCACGCCCAGTTGTTGGAGATGAGGTTGAACGGCACCGGCGAGAGACCGGTCAGGGTCATCGATTTCATGGGGGCTACTCCAGGAAAGGGACGGAGAGCCCCCTCGCGGGAGAACTCCCCGCGAGGGTGATGAAGTGGGACCGGGGCGTTGCCGCCCCGTCGGGTTCAGTGGTGGGTGGGTTTCACCCACTCCTGTGGGGTGAAGTCGAAGGTCCAGCCGAGCCCGTTGGGCCCGATCCGCGCCACCTGCTGTTTCAACCGCGGGCGCGGGGTCGAGGAGTCGAGCTTCACCCGGTCGCCGGGCTTGGCGTCCCGAATGGCGGGCCAGAGGGGACCGAACAGCGTGGCGTCGGCCGCTTCGTCGTCGCCCTCCTCTTCCACCACTACCGGTGACGGGGTTTCCGTCACGGTGGCTTCGGGTTGGGCGGGCGATTCGACCGCGGGCGATGCTTTGCTTTCCGGCTCGTCATCGTCCGGTTCCGCCACCTCGATGTCGGCGGCCTCGTCGATGGGGCCTTGGACATCGAGCCGGAAGTCGAACAGCTTGGCGCGCAGCTCGACCACCATCCGCCCGTTGGAGAGGTAGCAGGAGGGGCCGATGTGGGCGAGCGTGAAGTGACCCTCGTACTCGCCGTCGTCGAACTGCTCCAGCCGCTTGTCCTTGACCACGAACTCGCCGAGGTCGAGGGACAGGGTGCCGACCGAGAAGGGGCCGTTGCGGCCGTAGACCGTGCGCACGACCAGGGTGCCTTCGGTGTGGTACATGGGGATTCTCCGTGGAAGGGGGAGAACACCGGCCCCGCAGGGGAACCAGGTTCCCCGACAGGGTGGATGGACAACCGGCCCGCCAGGCGGCAGGCGAACGGGACAGCATGCTCCGGACTCCCGAGGGAGCCCCGGCCACACCGGGAGCGGTGGCCGGAAGGACGGCCCCGAAGGGCCAAGGACGTCACTGAGCGGGCAGTGACCACCACGAAAGACCGCTCTCCCCAGAGCAACCGAAGTACCCCTGGGGAGAGACGCCTCTCGGGCCTCTCCCCGGCCAGCCACCGCCGCATCAATCGGCAGCGGCCAGCCGGCGTTGGGTAGCACGCTCCACCACGTCGATGGCGTGGACCCCATCGAGCCCCGCGGCCAGATGGCTCCGGTCCACGGAGGAGGATCTCGACCTATCGACGGCGATGGAGGTGGCGGCCATCACGAGGACCGCGAGCAAGAGAAGGATTCGCATGGGTCGTTCTCCTTGGGGTGGGTTGGACGAAGGGCCTTCCTGAAACCGCCCGGGGGCGATTTCAGGAAGGCCCCGCGTCCCCCCCGAGGGGAGACGGGAACCCGGCCGGATCAGCGATCGACCACCGCCATCCGCTCGGCGTGCGCCTGTTGCCAGGCGGCAGCCGAGCGCTCCAGCGAAGACTGGCCGCCTTGCACGAAGGCAACGGCGGCAACCAGCGCCAGCACGGTGGCGGTCAGATAGCGGTGAACGAGCGCGAACTGGAAGATCGAGTGCAACATCGCGGTCTCCTCCTCGGAAAACGGGGAGACCGCCCCGCCGGGGAGTGGTACTCCCCAGGCAGGTGGTTTGGAATGCCCGAACGGGCGGTGGATCAGGCGGCGAACTTCACCCAGACGTTCTGGTAGTCGGTCTCGCCGTGGCGGAAGCGTCGCTGGAAGCGGTAGCCGCCACCCTTCAGCTGCTCTTTGCGGGCCACGAACTCGGGATCGTCCTTGCGCAGCTCGACGATATCGGCCACTTCCGCCGCCCCGTCGTTCCCGCCATTGGACGCCGCGACCTCACCGGGCAGCGGGTTGTCCCCCTCGGCCTGCTCGTCGCGTGGCTGGTGGAAGACCACCTCGCCGTTGATGGCGAGGTAGGTCACCAGGATCAACCGCCCCTTGATGCAGGCCTGCGGCTTGCCCTGGAACAGCCACTTGTCGGCGTAGAGGTCCCCCGCGCGGAAGCGGGCGACGACCTTGTTCCGCCGCTTGCCGCCACCGTCCTTCGCGTTGACCGCGTCGGCATGGCGCTTCATCAGCTCGCAGGCCTCACGGCCCCGGCAGACGAGGTCGAACTTGGTGTACTCCAGCTCGCCCTTGCGGCCGTGCATGGCGGAGAGGCGCACCGAGGTGAACGGCTTCGAGCGCTTCGGCTGCACCTCGCGCACCTCGTTGACGTAGGCGAGGCCTTCGGCGATCAGGTTGATGAACCGATCGGACTCATCGACAGGGGTGTCGTTGGACATGACGTAACTCCTTGGAAGGAAAGAGCCGGAGAAACGTCAATCCCCTGGCGGGGAGACGAACTCCCCGGCAGGGTGGGTGGTGTGCCATCGAGGATGGCGAGAGGACGGGATTCAACGCGCTCCCAGCCCGAAGGGCCGCCAGCTCGGGAGCTGCTGGCTTAAAGGACGCTCCGAGGAGCGAAAGGGCTTCCGTTTTGGGTCGGAATAACACCTAGCTCCTCTACGCTAGTAGACAACAAGGCATTAGTCAATTAGGACAGTAACAGACTAGTAAAATACGCCTCAACAAACCAATAAAAACAATCGGTTATAGAGCTTGTCTGATACGATTTTCTTGACAAGAATCCACTAACGACTAATGAAATAGTTAGGAGTTCGCTCCTAAACAGCGTCTGCTCAAATGGCTGTGATCGAGCTATTTTCCATCGTCCCGATATAGGGTCTAGATGACTTTATGGCGACGAAGGACATGGAGCCGATAGGCGCGTAATGCCAAGGCTTTTCTGACATCCGATCAGGTTAGTCTGGGCGGCTCATTCTCCTAGGCGATGAGCCACGATAGGGGGAGGCACCCTTCGGGGTGGCATACGCCTTTGCGGCCCTCCCCCCAAACAGAACCATCACTCAGGGATAGACGATGTTTATCACGATTCAGTTTCCGTTTGTCGATGCCAGATGGTTTCTACCTATACCGCCGGAATTCGTCCCAGACAGAGAAAATGCCCCTCCCTCTCCAGACGAAAAGAATTATTGTTCAATAATCGAAAAAAATAGGTTTATTCGTCACTTTGGGGCATTTAAACCGCGGGGATTCATTCCAAACGGGAACAATTCTCCAAGCAAGAAGAAACACAAGAGACCCGCTAAACATTTCAACAACGAGGACCAATGGGCAGCCACAAAAGGCCTATGGATGGATGAGTACATTTTTTCATCCATCCGAAGCGGACTTCATTATCACAAACTCGAAAAACATAATATACTAAAAGGAGAATTACACAATCCGAGATCAAAAATGAGAGCACTTAGAATATTTCCATTTTCGTTTAATCACGCACTGTGGACTCCGTGCATAAGAATTGAAATAGGCATCTTATATGATACCAAAAAGCCATTAACAAGAGACGATCTAGTTAAAACAATAAATGAATTCTTAGAACTTCCCATTACCGTAAAAGAAAAGAGAACTGCAATCGAAAGAATCATCAACAAAAGAAAACCCGAAAGGAAATCCGTACATTCTACACTTGCAGGACGACGCGACGCCCTACGCAGACTAATTGTTAGCGGAACGACATCCCAAACATCTCTAAGAACCAGAGAGGATTTGGTGATATCTGGAACACCACTAATCACTATCCACCATTATCCGGATGAAGCCGAACACATACACGACAACGCAACCAGCATTTCACGATCCACAGCAAAAGGCGAAAAAATATCTTACCAAAGAAGCGGCGAAACGGCTATCGATGCCTGGATATTTGAACTCCCCAAAAGAAACACAAACAAAAGCAAATCATCCAGGCGAATTGAAATTGTGAGAAACAACACAATAGCCATAATGCGCTACTGGTCCGAATGGCAAGGGCTTACCGAAATAATAGATAAAACCCTATCCGAGCCAGGCATTTTTGATGAAGAAAACAACAATTTACTTCAACGATACATAAATGATTCAACAAAGTTCTTGTTCTCAGAAAAGTGGCACGGAGCATCAATAAGCGAAATAAGGAATATGATCAGCGCCTACAGAGAAGCCTATGCTGACGATATTGACGCCACAAAACAAAAACTCAAAGGCCTTCGAGCCCAGATAGCAAGAAAAGCATCCAGAATACATCCAACCAAAGACCTGGTCTTTGTTGGATATAGCCACAAAGACAGCGCCCACTTAAATTCAATCAGAAAAATAATAGAAAGCTCACCTCGACTACCAAGAGAAAGATACTTCGATGACACCACTATCGGCGAGGGACAAGAATGGAACATAGAAATAAAAAGAGCCATTGATGATGCGTCGCTTGCAATCTTACTTCTGAGCGAGAGCTTCAATAACTCCGAATACATTCAGACAAAGGAACTCCCATATCTAATGAAAAGATTCAACAATGGAGCGCTGGATATAATACCCGTACTAGTGGACGGAACCCCCGCCGATTACAGCCCACTAGACAAGCTACAATTCGCCAATGCCGCTCAGCCACTTTCAACCATCACACCCGACGAAATAACTCACATTGCAAACCGCATTTTAAAGCGCATCACCATACACCCTTCACACTCTCTAGAGCACCATTGCATTTGCGACTAAAATGCTGGGCAGCACAAACCGAAGAACAATTCCTGACGCAACATATGGATTCAATAGCCCCATGTCAGGCTCGACAACCATCCAAACCATTTGAATGTGGATATTGAAACTGAAGCGGGAGGTTCAAATCAATGCCATTAAGTTAACCGTAACTCATCGTGTGCGCTTGTAATTTTCCTGAAAGCCGGGCACTTGGACATTCTTCATGTTCCTTGGGAAACTTCGATCAGGACGAACTGCCTCGACGCTTGAAGAGATCTTTTCGAGTAGCGATAGACAGAGTCCCATTGGCGATGCGCAAAGAAATAGCCGCACGATGTTGTTCTTCATCTTTGATAACGCATTGGCGAAATTGACCCGGTAGGAGAGTTTTCGCTGCTGGTAACGGACATCAGCCAGCCATTGCGCCAAGTTGACGAAGATGGAAGTCAGATTCTGGGCGAGGATTTTGGCGTGAAAGTCTTGCAGTAGCGCATGGGGGGTGCGCCCAGAGAAGTTCTCGATCTCCAAGCGCTTCTTTTCACGCTTGTAGTCCTCCTCGACCCCCCAGCGTTTCTGGTAAAGCTTGCCGAACCAGCAAGTGGGATATTCGGCGTCGTCGAGAAGCGAGGTGCCAAGCACTTCGACCTCGCCAGTATTCAGCTCGACTCGAATGAGCCGCATGGGAATCGGGTCCCCGGGGAGCTGGTTGTTCTCGCACTGCCGAGCGCTATGACGACTGGGTTCGAGCACCACCGTACGGCTCTTCTCGCCCGAGGCGACGAATGCCTTCACGGTGGGGTGGAAGTCGTGTTTCAAGCGAGCGCAGTAGTGGCGTTGCTCAATGTGGTGAAAGGCGAAGAGCCAAAACGCCGGATAACCACGGTCATAGAGAACCAGATCGTTGTCCGCCAGTTCCAGCAGATAGTGGGCGGCCAGTTCCCGCTCGCCAATGTGATAGGGCGCCATATCGGCTTGGATAACCAGCTTGTTGAGCACATCGTAGAGTCTGGAAAATCGCGCCAGCGGCACACCGCTCTTCGCAGGACGGCCGAAGTAATCATCGATCTCATCGTGCAGAGGAAGTCGCCCGGTGGAGCCATCGACCGCCAATAAGCGGAAGCCGTTCCAGAGTCGTTGATGCAGGTGTTGGCCAATGGATTCGACAAGGCGATCATTCAGCACCACAAGCGCTCGCGGATTGAACTTCTTTCTGGCTTGGCAGAAGGCGGATGGCGAGACGGAAGGGGCGATTGCCGTGTCGTTCAGTGTTTCGAAAAACTGATCCAGCTCGTCTTGAATGGTTCCTTTACGGAAATTGATCAACAAGGGGACTAGGCGGGAAAGCGGAAGGGAACGGTTGCGTGAAAAATCGGTGTCGCCGCTCTTGGCGATTTGCCGGAACTCGGCGGAATCCACAAATGATTTTATGGGGTTATAGATATTTGAAAATCGCCCTCAGAATGCTTGACATATCCGTTGTGGGTCTCTGCGGCGAGTGTGCCATTTGGGTCTCCGGCTAAGCTTGGTGAGTGTCTGATTATTATAGCATATTCAATGAGTTATTCTTAACTTAATGGCATTGAGGTTCAAATAACTACGCCCCCACCAGACGGCCGCGACACTGCCAACGGCGATCCATAGCCCGTTTGTAACCCGATCTTTCCACCAAAAAACTGACAGATGCTCCCCCGCCCACGAAAGCCGCCACATCCAAACGCCCGCTTCTCACCAAAGTCCCGGAGCACGACCCTCCCCTTTCCACACAGGGGACAGGCATCGCCGACCTTCACGGTGACGTGGCTTTGTTGCGAAACAGCCCCGGCCTTCCGTGCTCATCCGGGCGAGTCTCCTTGCACGCCGGATAGCGGGAACAGCCCCAGAAGGCCCCCTTCGCACCGGTACGCTTGCGCAGGTAGCCATCACACCCGTCCGCCGGACAGGGGTGTTTCCGCTCCTCGTCACTGAGCCACGGCTCGGTGTGGCGGCAGTCGGGATAGGCCGTACAGCCGAGGAACTTGCCCTTCTTTCCGTTGCGCAGCGCCAGGGGCTGACCACACTCCGGGCAGGTCTGTTTCACGATCTCGGCGCGGGTGGCGTCTTTATCCAAGACCACCGGCCGAATCCTGGGGATGGACGCCTCCAGGTCGTCGTCGATCTCAGCCGCCATCCGCGCATAGTCCCCCTGCCCCTGGGCGATCCGATCCAGCCTCGCCTCCATCTCCGCCGTGAAGCGGTAGTCCATGAAACGGAACGCCTCGCGCAGCATGGTCACCACGGCGCGGCCCCGCTCGGTGGGGGTAAGCGGGGCCGCCCCCTTGCCCCGCTTTTTTCCGGCGGAAACATACTCTCGCCGATGCAGGGTGGTCATGATCGAAGCGTAGGTGGAGGGGCGACCGATGCCCAGCTCCTCCAGCTTCCGGTTGAGGGCCGCCTCGGTATAGCGCGGCGGGGGCTGGGTGCGGTGTTCGGTGACGGTGCCGGAGTGCGCCGTCGGTTCGGCGCCCTCCTCCAGCCGGGGAAGCGGCGGCGTCGCCTCATCCGCTTCGTCCTCCAGCGCATGATCGCGGGTCAGGCTGCGCCAACCGGCGACTCGCTCCACTCGGCCACGGGCAACAAAGCGCGGGGTGTGCTCTTCGATCGGCTGAAGGGACTCCAGCTCGACGGTCGTCACCTCATCCACCGCCGCCGTCATCTGGCAGGCCACGGCCCGTTCCCAGATCAAGCGATAGAGCGCAGCGGCAGCCTCCCGGTCCGCGGCGCGTTTCACGTGGTTCAGTTGGCCCGGCTCGATGCGCTCCACCGCGAAGTCGAGCGGGCGGATCGCCTCGTGGGCCTCCTGGGCGCCGGCCGGGGCCTTCCAGGTGTGGGGTGTGTCGGGCAGGAGCGCCCCCTGGCCGTGAGTGAGGAGCCAAGCCCGCGCCGCCTCGACCCCCTCGTCGGAGAGGTTCGGCTGGTCGGTGCGGTGGTAGGTGATCAGACCGCCGTGAGGACCACCGCCTTCGAACAGGGCCTGGGCGAGGCGCATCCCCTCCTCGGCACCGAGGCCGAGGGCGTTGGCGGCGGCCTGGAGCAGGGTGGAGGTGGTAAACGGCGGTGGCGGCTTGCGCCGCGCCTCCCGGCGCTCGATTCCAATGATCCGCAGCGCGCGAAGGGCTGCCACCCGCTCGGCAAACGGGCGGTCGAGCCAGTACGTCTCTCCGTCCTGGAGCAGCGGCGTCGAGTCCCAGCGGGCCGACCACGGCATACCGTCGCTCTCAAAGCTGAGCGTCACCCCGAAGTGGTCGGTGGGCCGAAAGCGTTCGATGGCCTCCTCCCGCTCCACCACCAGGCGCAACGCCGGACTCTGAACCCGGCCGGCGGAAAGTCCTCGGGTACCGGCAGCGCGACCCAGCGCCGGGGAGACCCGATAGCCCACCAGCCGGTCGAGGACCCGCCGGGCATCCGCCGCCCGCACCAGGGCGAGGTCGATCCGCCGCGGCCGGGCGAGAGCGGTCTTCACCGCCCGTTCGTTGATCGCGTTGAAGGTGACGCGCTGGTAGCGCTCATCGAGGCCCAGGGCAGCCACCACATGGTAGGCGATGGACTCCCCCTCCCGGTCGGGGTCGGTGGCGATGTAGATCACCTCTGCGGCCTTCGCCAGCGGCAGGAGGTTGGCCACCGTCTTGCGCCCCCGCTCGGTGAAGACATACTGGGGTCGGTAGTTTGGCGGCTCCACCCCCATCGCCCGCTCGGGGAGGTCGGCGATGTGGCCGAGGCTCGCCCGCACGGTCCACTCCGCGCCCAGCCAAGCAGCGATCTCGCGGGCCTTGGTCGGGGACTCGACGATCATCAGCTTTCGGCCCATGGACGGCTACCCTCGAAATTTTTCCGGCGGAGAAATCGGCGGGCAGCGGGACGGGAGCGGCACGGTCATTTCCCCGCCTCCTCGGCCTTCCCGGCTTCCTCTGGCGCAGACGCCTCGCCCTCCTCCTGCCGAGGCGCCAGCCGCGTCTCCAGCCGCTGGGTGGGCACGATGGCGATGGAGCCGGCATTGATCGAGAAGGCGGTGGTCAGTCCCTTCTCGCCCTGGTAGAGCTGATGGTGGAGCGATCCCTCCACGCGCACCCGCATCCCCTTGCGCAGGCAGCGGGCATACTCCACCGCCCGCTCGCCATAGAGGTCCACGTCGGCCCAAAAGCTGCCGACCTCCTCCCACTCGCCGCGGGTCTCGCTGCGGCGGTAGTTGGCGAAGTGGACGGTGGTGTGGGCGATCCGTAGCGGCTCCCGGCCGTCGCGGGGGACCACCTTGTACTCGGGGTCGCGGCCGAGGTGGCCGGTGCGGTTGAAATCGCAGAGGTAGGTCTTGTCGTTTCGGGGGGTGGTGGTGTCTTGGGGCATGGTCTACTCCGGTGCTTCCAGTTCAGTGAGGTCGGTAAGGACGTTGAGCAGTTGACGGTGGATGGCGGCGCCGACGCCGGCCGCGCCGTTGAGGACGATGACGTGGGCCTGGATCTCGGCGTACCAGTCACGCAGCGAGGGGGGCTGCGGCGGGAGCGCCTCGCACACGCTCTCCCAGGTGGCCCACGGGCCGCTGTGGCCGCTCTCCCGCCAGCGCAGGTTGGGCCACCCCCGGCGGTACTTGGGGCGCTCCACCACCAGGGTGTGGCGGGCACCGGCGGCGCGGCGGCTTTGGGCAACCAGCCGCTCCATGCGGGCGGTCAGTGCCTCGCGGGAGGCGTAGTGGCGCTCCAGGGTCCGGGAAACCCCGCTCTTGCCTTTAAAGGGCAGGATTTGCTTTAAGAGCAAATCCAAAAAAAGGCCCTTTGGTCCAGCGAGGTCTGGACACGGCCCCTCGCCCCGCGGATCAGCCTTCGGCATCGAGCGCATCCTCCCCGCCGGCATAGGCGACTTCCATGAGGGCCTCGGCACCGCCCTCCTCCCCATCCGATCCAGGCTCGGGATCAGATTCGGACTCGGATTCAGGCTCGGGCACATGCCCATCCGCCGCCGACTCGGCCGGCCGGCGCTCGAACGCCCACACCGGCCGCCGCACCCCGGTGATGAGTTCCGGCGCCAACGGCGGCAGCATCAGCCGGCGCACCGCCTCGGCCAGGGTCTCGGCCCGCTCGGGGTCGAGGCAGTCGGCCGACGACAGCGCCAGGTCGGCCTGACGCAGGCGGGCGTGGCGCGCCACCGTGGTCTCGAAGACCCGGCGGAAACGGTGGGCGTAGGCCTCGATCTCGTCGGAGCGCGCCTGGTTGCTGATCAGCGCGGCGCCGTTGGCGGTGTGGAGCAGCAGCGCCAGCTTGTCGAAGAGGGTGAGCACCGCGACGGCGCGGTAGCCGTAGGGGCTGCCGAAGCTCTCCCCCTCGTAGACCGCCGGCTGCTCCGAGACGGCCACCGACAGGGTGAGGCCGTCCACCTCCACCTCGCGGAGCATCGTCTCCAGATCGGCGCGGCGCAGGGTGAGGTCCTGGTAGAGGTGGTCGAAGGCGGTCTCGATCTCCAGCAGGCAGGCGTCCGCCAGGGGCCGGTCCAGGGCGCTCTGGGCACGCAGGTGGAAGGCCGCGTTGGCGAACTGGAGCAGCGAGCGGTGGCCGCCGCGACCGGCGTAGAGGGCCTGGGCGTGGCGGGTGTGGAGCGTCAGGGTGAAGTGCTGCTGCAACCGGCCAGCAAGGGCCGGTCGGCCGCCTTCACGGGGCGGTTCGGGGATGGGATCGTTCATCCGAGTGTCCTCCGGTGGTGGGTGATGGGTGGATGGGTGCGCCGGAATTTTTCCGGCGGAAAAAAATTCGTGGGACGATCCCAACGGGACACCTGCACGCAAGACTCCACGCAGCAACCGGCAGCAGCGAAGCGCTGGAACCGGTCGTCCGCGACTCCTCCCGCGGTGAGCGAAGACGATTTGGCACGCCAAAATTTTTCTGCCGGAAAAATTTCGGAGGGCCACGTCCGCCGGAATACCTGCGCGCAACACGCCATGCAGCAACCGGCAACGGCGAAGCGCTGGAACCGGTCGTCCGCGATGCCTCCTGCGGTGAGCGAAGGCGATTCGGCACACCAAAATTTTTCCGGCGGAAAAATTCCGCGAGACCATCCCCGTCGGAATACCCACTCGTGAGCCCCCACGCGGTGACCATTGGCGACGAAGCGCCCGGTCCGGCATCCCAAAATTTTTCCGCCGGAAAAATTTCGTGAGGCCGCGCCCGTCGTAAGACTTGCGTGTCGGCCTCCACGCAGTGAGCGCCGGCAGCGAAGTGCTCGAATCCGTGGTCCGAGGCGCCTCTCGCGGTGGGATGGAGCGGGATCGGCATGCCGAAGTTTTTCCGCCGGAAAAATTTCCCAGGGCCATCCCCGCCGGAACGCTCCCACGGAGAACACCACACCGCGACCCCAGGCGGCGAAAACGCCTTCGCTCCGCCGAAGGGGACCACGCAATCGGCCAGCGAGGGCCGGTCGATCACCGCCACGGCGCAGGTCGGGTGGAAGAACACCGGAATTTTTCCGCCGGAAAAATTTCCTGTGGCCGCACTCACCGGAACACCTCCGCGGAAAGATCCACACGGCGACCGTGGGCGGCAAAGAAGCGCTCGATCCGCGGGAGGTAGTCGGCGCGTACCCGCTCGGCGACGATGGCGTTGGGGGCGTAGAGCTGGACCCGCTCGCCGCGCTCGACGGCGCGGAGCGGGGCGAGCCAGGTGGCGAACTCCCGCTCGGGCAGTTCGCGCCTCGCCGCCTCCAGGAACGGGGCCCACTCCGCGGGCGGGGAGGGTTTTTCCGGCGGAAAAATGTTCGACCCGCCGGGTTTCGCGGGCTGCGAAGCCGAGGCCGCCGCGTTTCGCTGGCCCAGCCCGAGGTCGGTGATGCAGAACGCGCCGCGCTCGGCGGCCCGCAGCAGGCTGCGCAGGTAGGGGATCGGCTTCTGGACCTTGGCCCCGGGGGCGATCAGGGCGCCGGCCCACTCGTGGGCGACCTCCTGGAGCAGGGCATGGGGCAGCGAGGTGCCGGCAAGCGCCGCCCGAGCGGCGGGGATGAGCGGCTTCACGCGCGGGTGCGCGGGGAGGTCAATCCTCTCCCCATCGGTTGTTGTTGTTGTGTTTGTATTAATACAACAACAACAACTATCGGCCGAGCCAAAATCAATTTTTTTGACTTTGGCCGTAACCTCCTGATCTTCCTTCTGTTTCCCTAAATCAATTTTTTTGCTTTTGGGCTCATCCCAAAGTAAAAAATCTTGATTTTGGGCCAAGCCAAAATCAAATTTTTTGACTTTGGGCTTCGGGGCCGCCATTTCCCCTCCCGCAACCGCGCCCGCCCGCTCGGCCAGTTGCGCCTCCAGCTCGCCAGCAGCGGCCTGAATCATCCCGTGGCGGTGGTCGCGGCAGCGGCGGACGAAGGAGGGGAACTGGGGATCGATCAGCAGCGTCTCCTCCAGGCGCAGCGGCGCCTCATGGAGCAGCGCGATGAGCGGCAGGCGGTGGCCGCGGGGGGTACGGACGTCACGCAGGGTGAGCCAGCGGGTGATCCGCAGCAGCGCCACCACGTCGCCTGCCTTCGGTCGGGAGCAGTGGATCTGCTCGCGCACGAAGGCGTAGAGGCGGTGGAAGGTGGGGGTGGCACCGGTCAGCGCCCGGCGGATCATCTGCCAGGCGATCGCCGCATCAGGGTCCAGTTGCCGCGTCTCCACCTGGCCCAGCAGGCGATCCGGCACCATCACATGGGAGCGGCCGGTGAAGAGCAGGGTGGCGCCACCGTCGGCGGCGGCATTGGGATCGACACCGGCGGCGGTGGCCCGCGCCAGCGCCTCCAGGTGGGTGATCAGGTGCTCGATGGGCTCGCTCATGAGGTGACCCCCGCCTCGCGGAGCACCGCGTAGAGGGCGCGGAGCGAGTAGGCCCCGTCGTACTCCTCCTTCAGCCGCAGCCAGCGGGCCACCGGATGGGCCTTCGCCAGGGCGTTCCAGGCGCGCAGAATCCGTTCCCGGTCGGCCGGCGTCACCTGGGGCAGTTTGACGCCCCGCGGGCTCATCCCGCGGGCCTTACGGGCCAGCCGCACCTCGCGCCGACGCAGCCCGAGGGTGCCCATGATCAACGCCACCGGGGCGTCCGCCTCCAGCAGTTGGTCGAGGTAGGTCTCGATCATCCGCTGGTGGTCGATCGCCTCCTCCAGTTGTTCCAGGTCGAGGAGCACGCGCACCGCGCCGCGCAGGAGCGTCGGCACCTGATCGATCGGCATCCGCAGCAGTTGGCGCAGCACCTTCTCCAGCCGCGGGTCGGGGGCGTGCTCGCCGAGGATGCGGCGGGAATATTCGCCGTTGGCCCGCGCCAGTTGGGGCGCGAGGTTGACCAGGGCGTCGTCGGAGAGTTGCAGTTCGGTCATCGCCGCCCCTCCGTCGGCAGCAGATCCAGCAGTTGCCAGTGGAAGCGCTGCGGATGATCGCAGTGGAAGGCGTGGAGGCGCTGGACCAGCGCGAGCCAGCGGGTGCGGGCCTCGATCGGCAAGCCGGGGCCGAGGACGTAGCGGCCCGGCAGATGGATCAGGTTCTGGGCGGTGGGGGAACCGACGGTGGAGTCGATGAGGCTCAAATCGCGCCGCGCCGGGTCGGCGGTCGCCGCCTTGTGCCAGTGAGCGGTGGCGGGGATCAGCTGAGCGATCACCCGCTCCTGGGTCTGGAGCGAGTGGGTCGCCAGCATCCACCAGGCGATTCGCTGGCGGTCCTCCTCCAGCGGGATCAGCTCCATGTAGAAGCCGAAGGCCAGCGGATCATCCGACAAGACCCGTACCGCCAGATCGACCCCGGCGGCCTCGGCGAACGCCATCACCCGTTCGCGGATCTCCGCCAGGGCGCGGGCGGTGTCCGCGGCGGAAGGGGGCGCCGGTTGTACCGCGGATCGGCCGGTGTCCGGGGCCAGGGGAACGCTCGACGTCGGCTCACCCTCCCCCTCTTCCCATTCCCTCGATTCCTCCGCCGCTTCTACACCTCCCTCGCCTCCTGAGACTTCGGCTGATGGTGGAGGGGGTGCTTCTGTAGCGAACAGCGTGTCGAGGTCCACGCTCCGATCGTTCAACCGCTCCAGTGCCGCCTCAATGGCGGACGGCGAACGGCCGGTCACCTCGGCGAGCTGCGCACCCATCCAATCGAAGAACCCGCCCGCGCTGAACGACGCCTCGCCATAGGCGGCAACGGCCGCACGGAGAATCCCGTCGGCATCCTCCTCCCCGGCCGCCTTCAGCAGACGGACATAGCGGGTGAAGCGCGGCTGCGCCTCCTTGATGAACTCGTTGGTCAGCACCGGCTTCAGCGGCTCGGCGAGGCCGTCGAAGTAGGTCATCAGGAAGGTGTAGCGCGACAAGCTCGGGGAACTGCACGGAATCCCCCGCTCGGTCATCAGCGCCACGAAACGGGAGGCGGCCAAGGCGCGTTCCTTCGCCAGCTCGCCCTGCTCCCGCAGCTCCCGCTCGATGAGCGCCTTCAGCTTCAGGTAGGCGGCGGCCGTCTCGAACAGGCACATATCCCCCTTGGTCAGGTTCTCGGTGATCGCACCGCCGAGGATGGTGGCCTCCGACATCCCCTCGCTCCACGGGCGGAAGAAGAGGGTCGGCCGGCAGAAGCGGGGATCGCCGGTCTCGGCGCACAGCTCCTGCAACAGCTCGGTGCGGGTATCGCCGCCGGCGAAGGTGATGTAGTAGTCGTCGCCCGGCCGGCGGGTGATCGGCCAAAGGTGGGTCACCCCCTGGGCGCGCAGGGTCTCCCGGATCACCGCCCGTTTCGGGTTGTCGAAGGCCCGCGGGTTGAGCACCCGCGTCCGCACCTGGCGGATATCCACCGGAAACTGCATGGCGACCACCGGATCGTCATGGACCGGGGTGGCGGCAGTCGCCGCCGCCGCCACCACCGCCCGCAGCCCCTCGGTGGCGAAGGCCACGGCGAGATCGGCATCGTCGATGCTACGGGCGCTCATGGCCGCCCTCCGCATAGCAGCCCCGGAGGTTGGGATAGAGCTCCCAGACCAGCTCGTGCATCACCTGCCAGGCCGGCGCCATGGTTCCGCCGGAGCGGCGGCGCTCCCAGCAGTGGACCGGGACGTGCTTGGTGTGGGCCTGGGAGTAGGTGGTCGAGAACGGGATCTCGGTGCGCAGCACCGTCACCGAGTGGTCGTTGGCGTAGTGCTCGCGGATGTAGGCGGCGTAGCGCTGTGCCAGGTTGGTGTTCTTGGTGCAACTGAGCAGTGCGCGCACCGCGGGAATCGGCCGGCCGAAGGAGCGCAGCGGCTTGAGGGAGTCGAGAAACTGCTGGGTGGTGCGGGCGAAGACCTCGGCGCTCAACTTGTCGGGGGTGACCGGCATCACCAGCAGATCGGCGGTCAGCGCGCACGCCTCGAAGATCGCCGTCGATGCCCCCTGGGTATCGATCACCACGAAATCGAAGGTGTCCGGGTCGTCGGCGAAGAACTGCTCCAGGGCGAAGCGCAGTCGGAACGGTTTGTCGAAGCCGGTGCCGGAGCGGATGAAGTCCGAAATGTCCCCCGTCGGGTCGTTGTTGCGCACCAGGGCGAGGTTGTCGATGTCGGTGAGCGACAGCCCGTCGGCGGTGAGCCGACCGCTGTGGAACACCTCGGCCAGTCCCGTGGGAGCCTGGTGGCGCAGGGGGAAGAAACGGGTCAGCGAGCCCTGCGGATCGCCATCGATCATCAGCACCGAGTAGCCGAGATCGGCCAACAGTGCCGCCAGATTGCCGGCGATGGTGGTCTTGCCCACCCCGCCCTTCGGCGAAAGAATTGTTGCGATGGAAGCCATGGGTCGAATGAAGTAGTGGTGGCGATGAATAACGGGGGCGCTGGAAACCACAGGTACGCCATTATGTGATTTACAA
Source organism: Endothiovibrio diazotrophicus (assembly GCF_054657215.1). Lineage (NCBI taxonomy): Bacteria > Pseudomonadati > Pseudomonadota > Gammaproteobacteria > Chromatiales > Thioalkalispiraceae > Endothiovibrio > Endothiovibrio diazotrophicus. The sequence continues at coordinate 14,899 of NZ_BAAHXB010000058.1, read as the reverse complement.
TCGACAGATACCCCTAAATGACGGGCAATGAGACCTCACGCACGCTTTACGGGACGGCATGAGTGGCGCTGGCCAAAATCGCGTCTTTCACCACTGGCAGCCAATCTTCCGGCGGAAAAAACCGGCCGATTACGGTCAGTAGCGCCGTCCTCGGCTCAACGAGAACTCTTCAGTGCCATCCGCACGACCGTCCTCAACTCGCCATCACCTATCTCAGTACTACGTCAAATATGCGAATACGTCAATTTGATGAATGACGGAGGACACATTTGCACGGAGGCGCATCACCAAAGCGCCAGGTCTCCGACAAAGGCAGCCCTTCGGGCGACGACTACCGCCGCCCCTCCACCTTGTCGCGCTTGGTCGGGCGACCGACCCGCCCCGTCGATCCGCTCCCTTCGGCGGTCGTTGCCTTCGGAACGGGTTCCTCCAACCCGGCCTTGGCCCGCAGCCACTGCTCCACCACCTCCCGGTGCCACCGCACCTTGCGTCCGATCCGGAAGAACGGCGGGATGTGGGTGCCCGCGTGTCCTCGACTGATGTGAATCCGCACGGCGCTCTCGGTCATGCGCAATTCCTCCGCAAGATCCGCCGCCGCCAACAAAGTGACCTTCATCATCTGCATACACCTGTTCGAATACCGATTGCTGCGCGCAGATTGGTGCTGGCGTGCGCACGTCGCCGACGGTCTGGAAGCAAAGGGAAACGTCCTTCCCGGCAGGACGCCGGAAGACAGACGCAGGGGGACACAACGCGGCGGGCGGACGCCACCAGCCAATGCGAAGAACGGAAGGGCGAAGCCCTCGGGGGATCAGGGCGATTCGCCGAACGGATCGGCGATCAGGACTCCATCACTCGGGAGATACCGAAGACGGACACAAGCGGTCGGCGGAACAGGCCGCCCCAGCGCAGAGCAACCACGCCGCGAAGGCCGGCCGAAAGAGACAGCACTCCTCCGCGAAGTAGAGACGCGGTAAGATGGGTGACAACACGGTCTGACCCGCCCTCAGCGGGTTCCGCCCTGCTCAGACCTGGGCGGCATGCAGGACAAATAAAGCAGGATGCACTACGACAAGTCAACGCCCAAACCCACCAATTCGCCAGTTTCATGCGCCGAGAACACGGCCGGTCAATCTCTGTTCACCGGGACCACTTTGTGCTCCAGCGAACGGCGAGAGAGCCAAGCAGCCCACCCGAGCCGGATGAACAGCAGCCAGATCAGGTGTCGATGGCGTGAAGGGGCGCGTAGCCGTGCCCGAGTACCTGCATGCCGATGACGAGCACCGCCAAACCGCGACGAAGTCCGGAACGATAAGCAGGGGGTGAGAGCGGCCCAGGAAGCGGTCACAGTTGTCACAAATCTGGCACACCTAGACCGGATTTTTGCGATACATTAGGAAATATCTACCCAAATCAAATCATTGTTTTTAAAGAATAAATAATGGTAAACATTGATTGAAAAAGGCAATTTTAACGAACTCCGTTCACGTCGGCGCGGTAGCGCCGACCTACGCCTTTCCCACCGTTTCCGTCCCCATCGTCCAATCCGTTCCGATGGCTCATGATGTGTATATAATTACACGCAATGAACACCCCCGACTACGCCGAACTCCACTGCCTCTCCAACTTCACCTTCCTGCGCGGTGCCTCCCACCCGGAGGAGCTGGTGGAGCAGGCGGTGGCGCTCGGCTACAGGGCGCTGGCGCTCACCGACGAGTGCTCGCTGGCCGGGGTGGTGCGCGCCCATCAGGCGGCGAAGGAGCACGCTTTCCGGCTGATCGTCGGCAGCGAACTGCGGCTCGCCTGCGCTACCCGACTGCTGCTACTGGCCCCCGGCCGGGAGGCCTACGGCGACCTCGCGGAGCTGATCACCCTCGGCCGGCGGCGGGCGGAGAAGGGGCGCTACCGACTGGAGCGCGGCGACCTGGAGCGGCTGGCCGGCCGCTGTCTGCTGATCTGGCTCCCCGACGAACCTGCAGGGAGCACCGATGAGGAAGGCATACCGCCGCGAAAACCGGTGCGTCTCCTGTCGTCGGCACACCCTACGCCACATCCCGGCAGCGACCCCGCAAGACGTGCCGAGGAACGAGGCGCACCATCCCCGGAAACGGTGAACCATCCGACAACCTGGCTCGCCGAGCGGTTCCCCGGCCGTACCTGGATCGCGGTGGAACTGCTCGGCGGGCCGGACGACCGGGGGAAGCTGGCGCGTCTCCAGGAGCTCTCCGTCCGCAGCGGCCTGCCGCTGGTGGCGGCGGGCGACGTCCACATGCACGAGCGGGCCCGCCAGCCGCTCCAGGACCTGCTCACCGCGACCCGCCTCAACACCCCCCTGGACCAGGCGGGCCTCGCCCTGCTGCCCAACGGCGAGCGTCATCTGCGCCCGCTACACCGGCTCGCCCGCATCTATCCCCCGGAACTGCTGGCGGAGAGCCTGCGCATCGCCGAACGCTGCCGCTTCTCCCTCGACGAGCTGCGCTACGAATACCCCGAGGAGCTGGTGCCCGCGGACCTCACCGCCGCCGAGCATCTGCGCAACCTGACCGCGGCGGGGATGGCACGGCGCTGGCCGCAGGGGGCGCCCGCCAAGGTCAGGGAGCTGGTGGAAAAGGAGCTGGCGCTGATCGCCGAACTCCACTACGAACCCTACTTCCTCACCGTCCACGACATCGTCCGCTTCGCCCGCGAACAGGGGATCCTCTGCCAGGGGCGCGGCTCGGCGGCCAACTCGGCGGTCTGCTACGCACTCGGCGTCACCGAGGTGGACCCGGCGCGGATCGAGCTGCTGTTCGAGCGCTTCATCTCCAAGGAGCGGGGCGAGCCGCCGGACATCGACGTGGACTTCGAGCACGAGCGGCGCGAGGAGGTGATCCAGTACATCTACCGCAAGTACGGCCGCGACCGTGCCGCCCTGACGGCGACGGTGATCAGCTACCGCCCCCGTTCGGCGCTACGCGACGCCGGCAAGGCGCTCGGCTTCGACGCCGACCAGTTGGAGCGGCTGGCCCGCGCCCTGGCCGGCTGGAGCAGCCGGCGGATGGAGCCGCAGCGGCTGCGCGAAACCGGCTTCGATCCGGACAACCCGGCGATCCGCCGGCTGCTCCACTTCGCCGGCCTGCTGCTCGGCTTCCCCCGCCACCTCTCCCAGCACGTCGGCGGCTTCGTCATCTCCCGCGGACCGCTGGCCCGGCTGGTACCGATCGAGAACGCGGCGATGCAGGATCGCACGGTAATCCAGTGGGACAAGGACGACCTGGATGCCTTGGGGCTACTCAAGGTGGACGTGCTGGCGCTCGGCATGCTCTCGGCGATCCGCCGGTCATTGGCGCTGCTCGGCGCACGCCGCGGCCGCCCCTTCACGCTGGCCGACATCCCGCCGGAGCACCCCGCGGTCTACCGCATGCTCCAGCGGGGCCACAGCATGGGGGTATTCCAGGTGGAGTCGCGGGCGCAGATGGCGATGCTGCCGCGACTGCGCCCGGCGTGCTTCTACGACCTGGTGGTGGAGGTGGCGATCGTCCGTCCCGGCCCGATCCAGGGGGAGATGGTCCACCCCTATCTGCGCCGCCGCCGCGGCGAGGAGAAGGTGGAATATCCCAGCGAAGAGGTTCGCGGGGTGTTGGCGCGCACCCTCGGCGTGCCGATCTTCCAGGAACAGGTGATCAAACTGGCGATGGTCGCCGGCGGTTTCTCCGGCGGCGAGGCCGACCGGCTGCGCCGCGCCATGGCCGCCTGGCGTCGCCGCGGCGGGCTGGAACCGTTTGAGCGCAAGCTGATCGACGGCATGGCCGAGCGCGGCTATCCCGAGGAATTCGCCCGCCGCATCTTCCAACAGATCCTCGGCTTCGGCGAGTACGGCTTCCCCGAATCCCACGCCGCCGGCTTCGCCCTGCTGGTCTACACCTCCGCCTGGCTCAAGTGCTTCGAGCCGGCCGCCTTCACCGCCGGGCTGCTCAACAGCCAGCCGATGGGCTTCTACGCGCCCGCCCAGCTGATCGGCGAGGCGCGCCGCCAGGGGGTGGAGGTGCGGCCGGTGGACGTGCGGGTGAGCGAGTGGGACTGCACGTTGGAGGACTCATCTGGCTTGGGCACCGATAACGCGGAGAACGCAAAGACGCAGAGAGCGCAGAGAAGAGGGGTCAATGTGGATACGCCCGCGGGCGATGGGGTTGGTGCGCCCAAGCAAGACACATTCTCTTCCTCCGCGTTCTCTGCGTCTCTGCGTCCTCCGCGTTCCCATCACGAGCCTCAAACGAAGGCACCCGGTCAGCCGGCACTACGGTTGGGGTTGCGGCTGGTGAAGGGGCTCTCCCAGGCGGGCGCGGCGCGGTTGGAGGCGGCGCGGGCGGCGGGACCGTTCACGGATGTGGAGGCGCTGGCCCGGCGCGCCCGGCTCGGTCGCCGCGACCTGGAGGCGCTGGCCGCCGCCGACGCCCTCGTCCACCTCGCCGGCCACCGCTACCTGGCCCAGTGGCGGGTCCAGGGGGTGGAGGAGCCGACCCCGCTGTTCGAGTACGGCGCCATCGAGGAGGCCCACCCGCTGCTCCCCGCCCCCGGTGAGGGGGACGAACTGATCGCCGACTACGCCTCCCTCGGTCTATCCCTGCGCCGCCATCCGCTGGCGTTGCTGCGCGACCGGCTGGAGCGGCTGCGGCTGCGCCCCCTGGAGGAGGTGAAAGGCGCCGGCCACGGCCGGCTGGTGCGCACCGCCGGCATCGTCATCAACCGCCAGCGTCCCGGCACCGCCAGCGGGGTGATCTTCCTCACCCTGGAGGACGAGACCGGCCACCTCAACGTCATCGTCTGGCGCGACCTGGCCGAACGCCAGCGCCGCGAGGTGCTCGATGCCCCGCTGCTCGGCGTGGTCGGCGTGCTGGAACGGGAGGGGACGGTGTGCCACCTGATCGCCGGCCGCCTGGAGGACCACGGCGCACTGCTCGGCGGATTGGAGACCAAGTCGCGGGACTTTCACTGAACGGGGACTCTTTCGGCTTGGGCACCGATAACGCAGAGAACGCAGAGACGCGGAGACCGCAGAGAAGAAAATCCCATGCGAACGCTCCATCCGAAGAGCGACCGAGCCCTCTCTTCCTCCGCGATCTCCGCGCTTCTGCGTCCTCCGCGTTCACACACGAGCGCACGGCATGGAAGACTACGGTGGGGTTGGAAGGCGTATCGGCAGGAGAACGGGAGGGCCCCTATCCCACTTCCCGCTGAATCGTCTCGTGGGCCGCCCGCGCGATGAATCCCGAACGGGTGTAGCCCCGACGCCTGGCGAACTCGTCGATCTCGTTCAGCACATCCTGAGGCAGGGTGATGTTGACCCGCACACTCTTCGCCGCGGGCTCGGTGACGGAGGCGAGGAAGACCACGGCACCCCGGTTCTCCGGCTGGGACATCACCGCGTCCAGATCGCTCGGCGACGGCAGCGGCTCGCCATCCTCAAGCATCCCCTCCACATGGAAGCCGAGCGCCTCCAATGCCAGTTTGCGAGCCTCCTCCAACGTCCGGCCGGCGGAGATACAGCCGGGAAAATCGGGAAAGTCGACGCTGTAGTCACTCCCCTCCGCCTTTCTGATCAACGCGATGTAGGTGAGCATGGCTACCTCAACTTGACGCCGGATTGGCGTTCGATGTTCTTGAGGGTATCGATGTGGATCTCCCTCTTCGGGTGGGGAACGGTAACCCGACCGGGTCGCTCGTCGTGCTTCAGCTGAAGATGACTACCCCGCTTGGCCACTTCATACCATCCATGGGCCTTGAGTTGGCGAAGGATCTCTCGGCTGTTCATGGTCACGAACTATAAGTAGCAATACACACCACATCAAGATATTCGTCCCAACGCCTGTGAAGATATCCGGCGACCCGCTTGGGCACCGATAACGCAGAGAACGCAAAGGCGCAGAGAAGAAAAGTAGCCAATCGCTCTTTTCCTTTGCGATCTCTGCGTCTCTGCGTTCTCCGCGTTTTCACACGGGTGTCAAACCGAAGACCGCGATCAGGCGGCAAGCGGATCGACGCTCTCCAGTGCGGCCCAACCCGCCCGCAGCCGCTCCGCCAGCCCCTCGCTCGCCGGAACGAACGGCAGGCGCACCTCCGGCGTACACCACCCCTGCTGTGCCAGCCACGCCTTGAGAGGGGCGGGGTTGGGTTCGGCGAAGAGGTCGGCGATCAGCGGGCGCAGGGCGACGGCGATCCGCCGCGCCTCTTCCAATCGTCCCGTGCGGAGCAGCTCGAACAGCCGCACGTGCCACTGCGGCAGGAGGTGGGCGGAGGCGGCGATGGTGCCGTGGGCGCCGAGGCAGAGGGCGGCGAAGTTCTGGTGGTCGTCGCCGGAGAGGATGCGCAGCGGGGTCTCGTGAACCAGCCGCAACATCCGCTCGACACTGCCGCCGCACTCCTTGACCCCGGCCACCCGCGGGTCCCGCGCCAGCGCCTGGAGGGTTTCCAGCTCCACGTTGACCCCGCTGCGGTAGGGGATGTTGTAGACCAGCAGCGGCCCGTCGAAGGCCTCGGCAAGCGCCTCGAAGTGGCATCGGATTCCCGCTTGGCCGGGGCGGACGTAGGTGGGGGCGGTGGCCATCAGGCCGGCGGGCCGCAGCGCCGCCAGTTCGCGGGCCCGTGCCACCGCCCCTTCGGTGGAGGGTTCGGAGAGGCCGACCACCAGCGGCAGCGACGGCACCGCCTCGCGCAGGGTGGCGAAGAGCGCCGCCTGTTCACCGGGACGGAGCAGCGCCCCCTCACCGGTGGTGGCGCCGGCCACCAAGCCGGCAATGCCGTGGGCGGCCAGGTGGCGCGCCAGCCGGGCGAGCGCCGGGTGGTCGATTTCGCCGTCGCGGAACGGGGTGACGATGGGGACCCAGATGCCCTGGAAGATCGATCGCATGATGATTGCCTCTTGAATGGAACGATGGTTGAGAACGTTCCGCCGGCAGGAAACCGGATGGAGGCTTGAGGCAAGGCGATGAGCGCGTGAATCAATCCCGTCCGGCGATCCGCCCGACGGGAGACGACTTCCCGTCAGCGGGGAAGCCGTTTTTTCAATCCGACCACGCACGACAGCAACGCCGCTGCAGGCGCGGCGGCGTTGTTGTCGTGCATGGTTGGATATAAATGGGACATGAGTTTGCTCGGTCCAACGGACTGTTGCGGCAGTGTAGGGAAACGTGCGGGCAAAACGCAAGACGAGGCCGAGCGGGGCCTTGCGAAGGTCGCCCCAACGCCCCCATATCGGAAGGATGAAAAAGCACCTCCCCCTGATCTCCCTGATCGCGCTGCTCACCCTCCCCCCGCTGATCGGAGGCTGGATCGCCGGGGAGCCGCTGAGCCGCTACTTCCGGTTTCCCACCGTCGGCAGCGAACTGATCGACGCCCCCTTCTCGCCGACGCTCTTCTGGCTGGCGGCGGGGTCGATCCTTGCACTCCTCGCCGCCGTCGCCGGACTGGCCCTGGCCCGCCCCACCGGCAACCGGGCGCCCCCGGTCGAGCGCCGCCCCTTCCCCCGCTGGGGCTGGGCGGCACTGGCGGTGGTCGGGCTCGCCTGGTGGCTCGCCTGGAGCGGGGAACCGGCGCTGCAAGCGCTACGCCGGCTCACCTTCCTGCCCCTCTGGCTCGGTTACATCGTGCTGGTCAACGCACTGACCTGGCGCCGCACCGGCCACTGCCTGATGCTCGACCGGCCCCTCTACTTCGCCGCCCTCTTCCCCACCAGCGCGCTCCTCTGGTGGTACTTCGAGTTCCTCAACCGCTTCACCGGCAGCTGGTACTACAGCGGCATCGAGCCCTTCGGCCCCATCGCCTATCACCTGCTCGCCAGCCTCGCCTTCACCACGGTGCTGCCGGCGCTGCTCAGCACCCGCCAGTGGATCGCCTCCCACCCGCGGATCGCCGCCCACCTCAACCGCGGCCGGCCCGTACCGCCGCCACCCGACGACCTGGCGGCCACCCTGCTGCTGCTCTTCGGCCTCTTCTCGCTGGTCGGCCTCGCCTCCTGGCCCCAGTACCTCTACCCCACCCTGTGGCTCGCGCCGCTGGCCCTGCTCACCGCCTGGCAACTGCTGCTGGGCCGGCAGACGCTGTTCTCGGCGATCCCCCGCGGCGACTGGAGCCGGGTGGTGATCGCCGCCCTGGCGGGGCTCCTCTGCGGCCTGGTCTGGGAGCTGTGGAACGGCGGGGCGCTGGCCCAATGGCACTACAACCTCCCCTTCGTCGACCGCTACCGGCTGTTCGAGATGCCGCTGCTCGGCTGGGCGGGCTACCTGCCCTTCGGCCTCTTCTGCGTGGCGGTGGGCGACCTGCTCGCCAGTCCCTGGCGAAGCAACCCGGTGCAGCCGCCCAAGCGCAAGCCGTTTCCGGTGAAGATCGTGGTCAAATCGTAGCCGCAGGGGGGCTCTCCGCCCCTCCTCTCGAAAGCGGACAGAATCCAGCCCTAATGGCGGGAAATCACCGCTGCCGGCAAAACAAAGCGGCGATTAGCGGGGAAATATCCGTTTGTTTTGACGAAATTTTCCGAAGTTTTTCCACTCTATACGCCACTTCCCGTCGCATTTGCCGCACCGCCCGTCAAAATCCCCGAGGAACCGATTGCCGCCCCCGCAGGGGCCTGCTACACTCAACGACTTCCGTGCCAGGTTTGGCGGCGCACTCCGTCTCCCCCCGGCACGGAAAGAGGCGTGGTCACACCGCGAGGGCGCCCTCCCTTGCTCGTCCGCCCCGGCGACACCCGGTCGACTCTTATGGTCTTCTCTCTCTATCGACCGATTCCCGCCCGAGGCGCCCGTCGAGCAGGCGCGACCATTGGTCGCGATACCGGCATCCCGCTGACCCTACCGAAGAGCATCGCGTGATTCCGCCCCGCCCCGGGGCTCGCCGCCGGCCAACGTCCGGCGGGAACCACCGGGAGGGGCCACGAAACCAGAGCGGCCGCGGCGAACGCCCGGCCTTGCATAACTAAACAGATGAACAGCGCCCCCCTCCCAACCGCCCCCCGCGGCGCGGTCGACGGCACCGGAGCGAGCCCGACGGCCGCCTTCCGGCCGGCCGCATCGTGCCGCCCGGCCGTGGGCGGAGTGCGCTGGAGAGAACCCCTACATGAAGAGAATGCTGATCAACGCAACTCAGCCCGAGGAGTTGCGCGTCGCCATGGTCGACGGCCAGTGGCTGTATGACCTCGATATCGAGACCCCCTCCCGAGAACAGAAGAAATCCAATATCTACAAAGGCCGCATCACCCGCGTCGAGCCCAGCCTCGAAGCGGCCTTCGTCGACTACGGCGCGGAGCGCCACGGCTTCCTGCCGCTGAAGGAGATCTCCCGCAGCTTCATGCGCCAGGAGGCACTGGAGGGCGGCGGCAAGATCAACATCCGCGACGCCCTGCGCGAAGGCCAGGAGGTGGTGGTACAGGTGGAGAAGGAGGAGCGCGGCAACAAGGGTGCGGCGCTCACCACCTTCCTCAGCCTGGCCGGCCGCTACCTGGTGCTGATGCCCAACAACCCCCGCGCCGGCGGCGTCTCGCGGCGCATCGAGGGCGAGGACCGCAACGAGCTGCGTGACGCGCTCAGCGCCCTGGAGATCCCCGACGGCATGGGGTTGATCGTGCGCACCGCAGGCGTCGGCCGCAACGTCGAGGAGCTGCAGTGGGACCTGGACTACCTGCTCCAGTTGTGGGACTCCATCGAGGAGGCCTCCTCCCAGCGCTCCGCCCCCTTCCTGATCTACCAGGAGAGCAACCTGATCATCCGCGCCCTGCGCGACTACTTCCGCAGCGACATCGGCGAGATCCTGGTGGACGACGAGGCCACCTACAACGAGGCACGCACCTTCATGGAGATGGTGATGCCCAACAACCTCAACCGGCTGAAGCGCTACAAGGACGACGTGCCGCTCTTCTCCCGCTACCAGATCGAGTCGCAGATCCAGTCCGCCTTCCAGCGCGAGGTGCGCCTCCCCTCCGGCGGGGCCATCGTCATCGACCACACCGAGGCGCTGATCTCCATCGACATCAACTCGGCGCGCGCCACCAAGGGCTCCGACATTGAGGAGACCGCGCTCAACACCAACCTGGAGGCGGCCGATGAAGTCGCCCGCCAGCTGCGCCTGCGCGACCTTGGCGGGCTGGTGGTGATTGACTTCATCGACATGTCCCACTCGCGTGCCCAGCGCGAGGTGGAGAACCGGCTGCGCGATGCCCTCAAGATGGACCGCGCGCGGGTGCAGATCGGCCGCATCTCCCGCTTCGGTCTGTTGGAGATGTCGCGCCAGCGGCTGCGCCCCTCCCTCGGCGAGTCGAGCCAGCAGGTCTGCCCGCGCTGCAACGGCCAGGGGACCATCCGCAGCGTCGAATCGCTGGCCCTGGCGGTGCTGCGCATCATCGAAGAGGAGGCGATGAAGGAGAAGACCGGCAAGGTGATGGCCCAGGTGCCGGTGGAGGCCGCCGCCTTCCTGCTCAACGAGAAGCGCCGCGACATCTCCAACATCGAGGAGCGCCAGCAGGTCTCCATCCTCCTGCTCCCCAACCCGAGCATGGAGACGCCCGCCTACAGCGTCCAGCGCATCCGCGAGGACGAGATGGAGGCCACCGAGGGGGTCAGCTACAAGCAGATCGAGGTGGCCGAGACCGACATGAGCAACTACCAGGCGGGCCAGCAGGCGAAACCCGCCGCCGAGGCCCCGGCGGTGAAGGCGATCGCCCCGACCCGCCCGGCCCCCAGCGCCACCGCCAAGGGAGAGGAGCGCCCCGCCGCCCCCCCGCCGGCCCCCGGTTTCATCAGCCGGATCTTCGGCGCCCTGTTCGGCAGCGCGGAACCGGTCGCCGAAAAGCGGGAGGAACCCGAAGAGCAGAAGCCGCGGGAGCGCGCCGCCACCGCCGGTGGCCGGAGCAGCCGCGGGAGCGCGACCGCCGGCGGGGGACGCGGCGGGCGCCGTGGCCCCGGCACCGGCGGCGGTGGAGCCAAGGAGAGCAAGGAGTCGCAGGGCAGCGGTCGCGGCCGCCGGGGCGGGCGCAACGAAGCCGACAAACCGGAGGAGAAGCGGGAATCGAAAAGGAGCGGCGACATGCCCCGGAGAGAGCCGCCCCCTCAGCAGGAAACGACGCCCTCCACCGACAACGCCGCGGAGGGCGGAGACGGCGGAGATCGCGGCCGCCGCCGCCGCCGTGGCGGGCGCCGCCGCGGCGGGCGAGGTGGCGATGGCGATGGAGCGGCGGCACCGGGCGGCGAAGGTGCTGCGACCCCGCCTGCCGCCCCGATGAATGGGGACGCCGCCGGTGCACGGCCTGCCACCGACAACACCCCGCGTCGCGACGAAGCCCCGAAGGCCGAGGCACCGAAGAGTGAGTCGCCCACGAAGACCGATGCCCCCACGCCGGTGATACCGAGAAGCGAATCACCGAAGGCAGGGGCCCCCAGCCCCGAAGCGCCGAAGAGCGAACCGCCGAAGGTAGAGGCCCCCGGGTCCGAGATGCCGAAGAGCGAACCGCCGACGGCGGAGGCCCCCAGGCCCGAAGTGCCGAAGAGCGAACCGCCGACGACGGAGACCCCCAGGCCCGAAGTGCCGAAGAGCGAACCGCCGACGACGGAGGTCCCCAAGCCCGAAGTGCCGAAGAGCGAACCGCCGACGACGGAGGTCCCCAAGCCCGAAGTGCCGAAGAGCGAACCGCCGCAGGCGGAGACCCCCAAGCCCGAAGCGCCGAAGAGCGAACCGCCGAAGGCGGAGGCCCCCAAGCCCGAAGCGCCGAAGAGCGAACCGCCGCAGGCGGAGGCCCCCAGGCCCGAGACGCCGAAGAGCGAGCCGCCCAAGGCGGAGGCCCCTGGGCCCGAAGCACCGAAAAGTGAGCCGGTTAAACGGCCCCCCCCGCAAGATCCGGAATAGATGAGGCGGCACCCCACCGTTGCGGGGCCACCAAATAAAAAAGGCCACCTTTCGAGGTGGCCTTTTTGATTGGCGTCCACAGTAGGAAGCTGGTGGAAAAATAGGGGTCAAAGTCGGGTGGTACGGATCTCCTCCAACAGCCCCCGAGCAGCATCCTCCACCAGATCGAGGACGTGATCGAAGCCGCTGGCCCCGCCGTAATAGGGATCGGGCACGTCCTCCTCCGATCGTTGCGAGGCAAACTCCAGGAACTTACGCACCTTGTACCGCTGCCCTCGCGGCGCGATCGCCACCAGGTTGGCATAGTTGTCGCTGTCCATGGCAAGGATGTAGTCGAAGTGGTCGAAGTCGGCCACGCTCACCTGACGACCGCGCAGGTGGCTCAACTCCACTCCCCGGTTGCGCGCCGCCTGCTGCGCCCGCGTGTCCGGCGCCTTGCCCACATGCCAACCCGCGGTGCCGGCGGAGTCGATATCGATCCGCTCGGCCAACCCCTCATCGCGCACCAGCTTGGTGAATACGCCCTCGGCGGTAGGAGAGCGGCAGATGTTTCCTAGACAGACGAAGAGTACATTTACGGTTGGGGTATCGTTCATGATATCGAGTCGCAATGGGTTCCGGATGTCAGGCGTCAGGCGTCAGGCGTCAGGCGTCAGGCGTCAGGCGTCAGGCGTCAGGCGTCAGGCGTCAGGCGTCAGGCGTCAGGCGTCAGGATAATGCCGGGGCTTGGTTTCAGATCAACCCATTTTTATAAAAAATTTCTCATCTTTTCCACAACGTTTCCTCATTTCCACGCTCTGCGTGGAAATGTCCCTCTTCGACGCTCTGCGTCTTGCCAAGCGGAGACGCCGCGCCGTCGGCGTCCAAGGTGCCCGGTTACGACGCGGAGCGTCCAAGGTGACCGGTTACGACGCGGAGCGTCCAAGGTGACCGGTTACGACGCGGAGCGTCCAAGGTGACCGGTTACGACGCGGAGCGTCATAACCAGAATCTCCGAAAAGCCTGTAACTAAAACAGCGTTGCGCTCAACTCGTTGACCGCCATCAGCATCTCCGGATCATCGCTCAACGCCTGGGCGATGGCGGAGCGGCAGGCGGCCGTCGGCTCGATGCCGGAGGCGATCAACTTGGCGGAGTGGACCAGCAGTCGGGTGCTCGCCCCTTCCTCCAGACCGGAGCCCTTCAGGTTGCGGGTCATCCGGGCGAAGCGGACCAGCCGTTCGGCCATGGCGCCGTCCACCCCGCTCTCGTTGGCAACGATACGCGCCTCCAGCTCCGCCGCCGGATAGTCGAACTCCAGCGCGACGAAACGCTGGCGGGTGCTCTGCTTGAGATCCTTGAGGACGCTCTGGTAGCCCGGGTTGTAGGAGATGGCGAGACAGAACTGGGGAGGAGCCTCCAACAACTCGCCCACCTTCTCCATCGGCAGCACCCTGCGGTCGTCGGCCAGCGGGTGGATCACCACGGTGGTGTCCTTGCGCGCCTCCACCACCTCATCCAGGTAGCAGATACCCCCCGCACGCACTGCGGAGGCCAGCGGACCATCGACCCAGACGGTCTCGCCGCCGGCGACCAGGAAACGCCCCACCAGATCGGAAGCGGTCAGGTCATCGTGGCAGGAGACGGTGATCAGCGGCCGCTTCAGCCGCCATGCCATGTGCTCCATGAAGCGGGTCTTGCCGCAACCGGTGGGCCCCTTCAGCAGCACAGGCAGACGGTTGGCGTAGGCCGCCTCGAACAGCGCGATCTCATCACCAACCGGCTCGTAGTAGGGCTCCTTGTCGATGAAATACTCTTCGGGCTTCAGTACGCGGGCCGCCATCGCTCCTCCGGATTGCTCGATATTGTCCTGCCGTGATGGGAGCGCCGGAGGCCGAATTCAACCCGTCGCGGCCGGAGGATTCAGGAGACCACGAAATGGATCACGGCCTCGCCGTCGATCCGCGGGGAGAAGCCGATATCTCCCTCGCCGAGAAGCGTCAGCTGATCGCGGCGCAGGCTCACCACCTCACCGCCGGCAAGGCGCACGTAGGTGCCGTTGGTGCTCTGATCGGCGAGGATGAACTTCCCCTCCCGATAGTCGATCCGTGCGTGCAGGCGGGAGACCGCGGCCAGCTCCACCACCAGATCGTTGGCCGGCCCACGACCGATGGCGAGTGAGCCGCCACCGCTTTCGAGGAGGTACTCCCGTTCCTTGAAGCGCAGCCGGAGGGTTGCCCTGACGGCCGCCATGGCGGCGGCAAGGGCGGAGGCATCCATCATGCTGGTGGCCTCGAAACGGGTGTCCCACAGCACCTCGAACAGGTCCACCGACTCCCGCTTCCCCTTCACCTCCTTGGAGTAGAGGTGACGGGTGCCCGCCTTGAGGGCGGAGTTGAGGCGCCAAACCGTCTCGCGACTGGTGAGGATCTGGCCCGCCTGGGCCAGTCCCACCACCCTGGCGGCGAGATTGACCGCGTCGCCGAAGACATCGCCCCCTTCGGCGATCACCTTGCCGAAATGGAAACCGACGCGTACCGCCAGCCCCCCGGCCGATTCGCTCATCGTCTCCTGCATCGCCACCGCCGCCTCGTAGGCGCTATCGGCATCGGGAAAGGTGCACATCACCTCGTCGCCGATGGTCTTGATCACCGTGCCGCCGACATCCCGGCAACGCTCCATCAGCCGGCCGACGCAGCCCCCCACGGTGTGCCGGGCGGCCTGATCCCCCAATCGTTCGTAGAGTTCGGTACTGCCGCTGATGTCGGCGAAGAGGATCGCCGTCTCCACCATCTCTTGAGTCATCGCCGTCGGCCCGCCGGATAGGAAAACGATTACAATTTCGGCCTGCGGCGAGAATAACACACCCGCGTCGCTCCCGGCCCTAGCCCGCATTTCTCACCACCCTCCGTAGCGAGGGCGCCGAGACCCCGCTGTGACGGGGCGCGCGGATTTGGCCAGGGATCGGCCTTATGCCGCGAAGGCAGGGATGCCGAGAGCGGACCGGAGGGCGACGAAGGCATAGTCGACACTATGTTGAGGAGCCCGGAGGG
>NZ_BAAHXB010000057.1:0-35530 GCF_054657215.1 Endothiovibrio diazotrophicus | reverse complement strand
GTACAAGAACCCACGCGGCGAGAAGTTCGAGGTGGTCGCCTTCGATGCGCCGACCGGCAATGTGGAGATCCAGTATTACGACGGCACCGTCGAGGAGCTGGACATGGATGCCTGGGGCGACTTGGAGATCGAGGTCAGCGAGCCGCCGGAGGATTGGAAGGGCTCCCTCGATATCGAGCGGGAGGATTACGGCGTCGATCTGGAGGAGAATCGCCACGACGAGTGGCACAACTATCTGGAAGACGTCGATCGCATGGAGTGAGGGTGGCAAGGTGCCCGCCGCAGGGGGCGGGAGATCGATTCGCGGCAGGCCGGTGATCCCCTTGACTTGTCGGTGGCTTCCCTGTTTAATACGCGCCTTCTTCGGCCAGGTAGCTCAGTTGGTAGAGCAGGGGATTGAAAATCCCCGTGTCGGGGGTTCGATTCCCTCCCTGGCCACCAGAAAAAACGAAAGGGGCCGCGCCTAAGCGCGGCCCCTTTCGTTTTTTCCGGTATCGGCTTTTTCGTGTGGGGCGGACCGCCTGACGGCGGTCCGTGTGTTGCTCAAACCTTGAAGCGGGTTACCAGGGCGCGCAGATGGCCCACTTCGCCGGCCAGCTGTTCGCTGGCGGTGGCGGTCTGTTGGGCGCCTTCGGCGGTCTGGCCGACCACCTCGCGGATGGTTCCCACCCGACGGTTGATCTCTTCGGCTACCCCCCCTTGCTGCTGGGCGCCGGTGGCGATCTGGGTGTTCATCTGGGAGATGGTGTCCACCGCTTGGGTGATGCCGGCCAGTGCCTCGCCCCCCTTGGCCGCCTGTTCGACGCTGGTGGCGGCCCGCTCCCGCCCCTGTTGCATGATCTTCCCGGCGTGGGCGGCGGCCTGCTGCAGGCGCTCGATCATCTGGCGGATCTCCTGGGTCGACTGCTGGGTGCGGGTGGCCAGTGTGCGCACCTCATCGGCCACCACCGCAAAGCCGCGCCCCTGTTCTCCGGCCCGCGCCGCCTCGATGGCGGCGTTGAGGGCGAGCAGGTTGGTCTGGTCGGCAATCTCGTTGATCACGTCAACCACTGAGCCAATGTTGTCGCTGTCGCTCTCCAGTCGCCGAATCGCCTCGGCGGCTTGCTCCACTTCGCCGGCCAGGGCGCTGATCGCCCCCACGGTGGCCTCGACCACGCTGCGGCCGGCGCCGGCATCGCTGCTCGCGCTACGCGCCGCATCCGCGGCATTGGCGGCGCTACGGGCGACCTCATGGATGGTGGTGGTCATCTGGTCGATGGCGGCGGCCACCTGATCGGTCTCCCCCTGTTGCTGGCGGATGCCGCGACTGGTCTGCTCGGCCACCGCCGACATCCCCTCGGCGGCGGAGCCGAGCTGGTCGGTGACGCGGTTGATGCCGCCGATCATATCGTGGAGATTCTCCACCATGGTGCGTACCGCGGAGAGTACCTCGGCGGTCTCGTCGCGGCCCTTCACCTCGATGGTGTGGGTGAGGTCGCCGGCCGCCACCTCGTTGACCAGATCCACTGCCCGGCGCAGCGGTCCGAAGGAGTGGTTGAGGAAGAGATAGAGGCCGACCAGCGAGCCGCCCACCACCACGGCGGTGAGCAGGTAGGCGATGTGGTTGATCGCCTGCTGGCCGGCGTAGTTTTCGGTGAAGTCCTTGACCCCGTAGAGTTCGGCGATCGGCTGGCCGTCGACGCCGGGCAGTGGGAACTGGCTGACCGCGTAGGTGGCCCCCGCGAGGGCGTGATGGGTGAGCCGGCGCTCGCCGAATCCTGCATGGTCGACCTTCAATTGCTGGAACAGCTCCGGTCGGGTGGCGGTGAGCAGCCGTCCGTCCCGGCCGACGATGAAGAGGTCCGCCTCGGCGGCGGTGGCGAACCCTTCGGCGGTGGCCGCCAGCTCGCGCATGAAGACGCCGGCCCCTACCGGCTTGCCGCGGGCGTAGAGGGGAAAGGCGACCACCGCCATCAGTGCGCCGTCGTCGTCGGCCTCCACGCCGCGCATCACCTTGTTCTGCTCCAGCGCCTGATGCACCAGTTTCTTGGCGGTGATCCCCTGGAACGCCTCGGGCGCGGACATCAGGACCGCTCCTCCGGTGTCGGTGACCTGCACCCGGCTGACCACTCCCTGGGTGCTGAGCCGGCGGTAGCTGTTGACTCCCGCCTCCGGCACCTTGTCGAGCTGCCGTTTGCGCAGCGCGTCGGAGAGGCCGCGGTTGCGGGTCAGTGCCGGGGTGCTGTGCTCCATCTGATCGAGCTGCCCTTCGATGCTCTTGCGCCAAAGCGCGATGTTGCCCTGGATGGTCGCTTCGGCGAATCGCTCGTCGGCCTTGCGCTGGGCCATCCAGCCGGCGGCGACCAGGGCCGCCGAGACGGTGAGTACGGCGGCGGTGGCGAACAGGAGGATGCGGGTCTTCAGGGTCATGGGCGGTCGTTCCGATGGGAAATAGACGGCGCGCCCGGCACGCAGGCCGGGCGTTACGGGCGGTTGGCGGTGGGATTATTCGACGGCGTTGCCGGCGGCCTGCCAGGCGGGGAAGCCGTCGCGGAAGTAGTTGACCTTGATGTAGCCCCAGCTCACCGCCTTCTCGCTGGCGTGGGCGGCGCGTGCGCACTTCGGGCCGTTGCAGTAGAAGACCACCGGCTCGTCCTTGCCGGCCTCGGCGGCCAGCGCCTCCTCGGTGAAGGCGCTCTTCAGCTCCAGGTGGACCGCCCCGGGGATGCGCCCGGCTTCCCAGTCGCTATCGCGGCGGGGGTCGACGAACAGTGCGCCGGCCTCGAACAGCGCCTTCGCCTGGTTGACGTCGACGGTGGTGGCGCCGGCCACCGATTCGGGGGACTCGCCGGCGAACAGCGGGCCAGCGGCGAACAGCAGTGCGGCGGCAAGGATGCGGATCAGTCTCATGTGATTCTCCATGGTATCTATAGGGTTATTGTCGGGGTCGGCCGGCGGAGTGTTCTCTCAGTGAATCCGGGAGGAGCGGGAGCGAGGGGGCGGCCACTCGAAGGGCCGATGTACTGCGTGTTTGCCCGAACCGGATCGGACCGGCGAAACATTTCTACTACCCCGTTTTGAATAAATCAAATAAGTATATAAGTAAGTAATTTACCTACATTGCTCATAGGAAATTTCGTATATCCACCGATTCCCCGCCACATGGTCCGACGGGGCGCGTCGTGCACCCGGAAAGCGGCTTGCCGGGAGCGGCAGAGGACGGTTGGGGTGATCTGTCCCGGGGGGATTGGACGGATACGGGTAGGGGGTATATGTTTTTGGCTATCCGATGAACCGGCCGTTCCGCGGCGAGGAGGTTTTCATGCACGGTTCCGGATTCGGTGGGCCTCTCTTTTGGGGGCATGGCCTGATCGGCCTGCTGCTCTGGTTGCTGCTGTTCCTGGTGGTGGCCGCCCTGGTCAAATATCTCTTCTTTGACGGTCGTAAAGGGCAATGAGTGATTCGAAGGCATCGAGCGTCGAACTCTCGATCGGTGGGATGAGCTGTGCCGCCTGCGCGGCGCGCATCGAGCGGCGTCTCAACACCCTCCCCGGGGTGGAGGCGGCGGTCAACTTCGCCGGCGAGAAGGCGCTGATCCGTTTCGACGAGACGCGGGTGAGTCCCGAGCAACTGGTGGATTTGGTGGTCAAGACCGGTTTCTCGGTGGTACCGCGCAGCGTCGAGCTGGCCATCGACGGGATGACCTGCGCCGCCTGTTCGAGCCGGGTGGAGACGGTGCTCAATCGCATGGAGGGGGTGGAGGCGACGGTCAACCTGGCGGCCGAGAAGGCGCGGGTGCGTTTCCTGCCGGGGCAGGTCGAGGTGCCGGCGTTGATCGCCGCGGTCGAGCGGGCGGGTTACGCCGCCCGCGAACTGGGGATGAACGAGCGCGCCGGGGAGCGGGCGCGGCGCAAGGCCAGTTATCGCGCCGAGCGCCGGCGGTTCGTCGTCGCCCTGGCGCTCACCCTGCCGTTGCTGGCGCAGATGGTGTGGATGACGGCGGGGCTCGCCGGGGAGCTGCCCCGTTGGGTGCAGTTGCTGCTCGCCACCCCGGTACAGCTGTGGGTGGGGTGGCGCTTCTACCGCGGCGCCTGGCATGCGCTGCGTGGCGGCGGCGCCAACATGGACGTGCTGGTGGCGCTCGGCACCTCCATGGCGTGGCTCTACAGCAGCGTGGTCACCCTCGCCGGTCTTACTGGGCAGCACGTCTACTTCGAGGCCGGGGCCGCGGTGATCACCCTGGTGCTGATGGGCAAGCTGCTGGAAGCGTGGGCCAAGGGCAAGACCTCGAAGGCGGTGGAACAGCTGCTCCAGCTCCAACCGCGGCGGGTGCGGGTGGAGAGGGACGGCGAGTTGGAGGAGGTGGCGGTCGATTCGATCCTCCCCGGGGAGCTCTTCGTGGTGCGTGCCGGCGAGAGTGTGGCGGTGGACGGTGAGGTGGTGGAGGGAAGTTCCAGCGTCGATGAGAGTCTGCTCACCGGCGAGTCGATGCCGCTCGCCAAGGGGCCCGGCGCCAAGGTATACGCCGCCACCCGCAACGGCGGGGGCATGCTGAAGTGCCGTGCCACCGGGGTCGGCGCGCACACCGCGTTGGCGGAGATCGTCCGCTTGGTGGAGGCGGCCCAGGGCTCCAAGGCGCCGATCCAGCGGTTGGCCGACCGCATTGCCGGGATCTTCGTGCCGGCGGTGGTGTTGGTGGCCCTGATCACCTTCGTCGGCTGGTGGGTCTGGTCCGGCGAGCTGTCCGTGGCGCTGATCAACGCGGTGGCGGTGCTGGTGATCGCCTGTCCCTGTGCCCTCGGCCTGGCCACCCCGACGGCGGTGATGGTGGGGATGGGACAGGGTGCGCGGGCCGGCATCCTGGTGAAGGACGCCGCTGCCCTGGAGCGGGCTGCGGCCCTGCGTACCCTGGTGGTGGACAAGACCGGCACCCTCACCGAGGGGCGGCCGGCGGTGACCGATCTGCTGCCGGTGGAAGGGGAAGATTCCGATCGGCTGTTGCGCTTGGCCGCCTCCCTGGAGCAGGGCTCCGACCACCCCTTGGCCGCCGCGTTGCTGGCGCGGGCAAAGGCGGACCGGGTCGAGCTGTACCCTGTCGATGGCTTCCATTCGGAGACCGGCAGCGGCGTTCGAGGAGAAATCGACGGCCGGTCGTTGTCGCTCGGCTCGCCGACCTGGTTGTCAGGAGCGGGTGTTTCACTGGATGCCGAGGCGGCGAAGCCGCTCCAGGAACAGGGCAAGACGGTTATTGCTCTCGCGGATGGGTTTCGCCTCATCGGCTGGATCGCCGTTGCAGATCCTCTCCGCAATACTTCCAAACGGGCGCTAGCCCGTTTGGAAGCGATGGGGGTGGAGCCGGTGATGCTGACCGGCGACCACCAGGCGGCGGCACGCCATATCGCCGGCTTGCTGGGCATCCACGCCTGGCGCGCCGAGGTGCGCCCCGGCGACAAGGCGCAGGCGGTTGAGGCCGCGCGGGGCAAGGGGGCGGTGGGGATGGCCGGCGACGGCATCAATGACGCGCCGGCGCTGGCCGCCGCCGACGTCGGTTTCGCCGTCGGTTCCGGCGCAGGTATCGCCGTTGAGGCAGCGGACGTCACCCTGATGCGCAACGACCTCAACGGGGTGGTCGACGCCATCGAGCTCTCCCGGGCGACCCTCGGCAAGATCCGCCAGAATCTCTTCTTCGCCTTCGTCTACAACGTGCTGGGTATCCCGTTGGCCGCCTTCGGCCTGCTCAACCCGGTGATCGCCGGCGCGGCGATGGCGATGAGTTCGGTCTCGGTGGTCAGCAATTCCCTGCTGCTGCGCCGTTGGCGGCCTGATCGAGGGCGGGTGAGAAACGCGGAGGACGCAGAGGCGCAGAGACGCGGAGAAGAGATGGATTGATGGGGAAAATGGCGAGCGGAGTGGCTGGGATGGTAAGGCCATTCTCGTCGTTCCTCTCTGCGACGCTGCGTCTCCGCGTTCTCTGCGTTATCAGTGATCAACCAACTACGGAGTGATGAGATGAGCAGAGTGACGATTACGGTGAAGGGAATGAGTTGTGGTGGCTGCGTGAGCGGCGTCGAGAAGGCGCTGAGGGCGCTGCCCGGGGTCGCCGGCGTGGAGGTCTCGCTGGAAGGGGCGAGTGCCACCGTCGATTACGACGAAGCGGCGGTGGGCCTGGAGCAGCTCAAGGGGGCGGTGGTGGAGGCGGGGTTTGAAACCGAGTAGCGGTAGTGAGTGCGGCTGTCAGACGCCGCTGGTCGATGGTGGTGAGCGCCGGGTGGTTCAACCCCACAAGCGCGAGCTGCTGAAACGGTTGAGCCGGGTGGGGGGGCAGGTGCGCGGCATCGCCGCCATGGTGGACGGGGACCGCTACTGCGTCGACATCCTCACCCAGCTCACCGCCGCCCGCTCGGCCCTGGACGCGGTGGCGTTGCAACTGCTGGAGGACCACACCCGCGGCTGCGTGCAGAACGCGGTCCGCTCCGGCGAGGGCGACGAGGCGATCTCCGAACTGATGGGCGTCCTGAAACGCTTCACCCGAAGATGAGGGTTTCAACGCAAAGGCGCAAAGACGCGAAGGGCGCAAAGGAAGAAAACGAATGCTTTGTGTCCTTGGCGTCTTTGCGCCTTTGCGCCTTTGCGTTTAATTTTTTGGCGGCGCCAGGTCGTAGAAGCCGTGGAGGCCGCATTTGCGGCCGGCAAGGCGGTTGGCGGCCTCCAGCGCCTCGGGTAGCGGCAGGTTGCGCAGTTTGGCGTCGATCATCCCGGCGTTGAAGGTGTCGCCGGCGCCGAGGGTCTCCACCAGCTTTTTCGGCGGGTGGGCGCGGACGTGGTGGGTGTGGCCGGCGGTGTCGCGGCCCCACGCCCCCGCCTCGCCCCAGGCACAGACCAGCTCCGCCTGCGGGGCCTTGCCGGCGGTCCACTCCAGCAGCTCCTCGGGCTGGTCGAAGCCGCGGGCGATGGAGTAGTGACGGGAGAAGAGCAGCAGGCTGGGCAGTCCGAGCAGCTCCTCGATTCCCTCGCGGGTCTTCTCCATCTCCAACGACAGCGGCAGCTCCGGTCGCGCCTCCCGCGCCCGGGCGAGCATCCGTCCGGTCTCCTCGACGTTGCGCCCCTCGAAGTGGATCCAGTCGAACCCCGCCAGGTCCAGCGTCTGGAACTGCTCGAAGCCGTATTCGGGCAGGTCCCGGTAGTGGACGATGGTGCGTGAGCCGTTGTGGCGGTTGAGGGTGATGTAGGAAGTCGGCAGCTTGCCCCCCTCCACCCGCAGGCAGGGGGCGGTGTCGATGGCGAACCGCTCCAGGTCCTTCAGCACTCGGCCGGTGTCGGGCTCGATCGCCAGCACCCCCGCCCAGGCCGTGGCATGGCCGAGGCGGGAGAGGACTGCGGCAGTGTTGGTGGCATTGCCGCCACGACGCACCTCCTGGGCCAGGGCGCGCACCTCGGCGTCCTCGTTGGGGTAGCCGTCTACCGTGTTGACGATGTCGAGGGTGGCGATTCCCACGGTCAGGATGCGGGCCATGCTGTCAGCTCTCCTCCGGCTCTTCGGCCCGGCGCAGTTGGGGGTGGATGCGTACCGATTTCACCGCGTTCTCCTTGATCTGCACGATCTCCATAGGGTAGGCGGCGATGGCGAAGGCGGTCCCCGGGTCGGGGATCGTCTCCAGGTATTCGAGGATCAGCCCGTTGAGGGTCTTCGGGCCGTCGGTGGGCAGGCCCCAATGCATGGCGCGATTGAGCTCGCGCACGTAGGCGGCGCCGTCGACCAGGAAGGCGCCGGGGTGCTCCGGGTCGGGGGTGACGTCGCCGATGTCGGCGGAGGGGTCGGTGGTGAACTCGCCGACGATCTCCTCCAGGATGTCCTCCAGGGTGACCAGGCCGCGGATGTCGCCGTATTCGTTGATCACCAGGCCGATCCGCCGGCGGCTCTTCTGGAAGTTGAGCAACTGGGTATGCAGCGGGGTCCCCTCGGGGATGAAATAGGGCTCGCGCAGGGTGGTGACCAGCGCCTCCTTGTTGCCGGCCTCGCGCTCGATCACCGGCAGCGCCTTGCGCAGGTGGAGCAGACCGACCACGTTGTCGATGTCCTCGTGGAAGGCGGGGATGCGGGTGTACTGGCTGGTGCGCAGCTGCTCGGCGATGCGGTTCCAGTCGTCCTCCAGGTCGATGCCGATGATCTCGTTGCGCGGGATCATGATGTCGTCGACGGTGACCTTCTCCAGGTCGAGGATGCTGAGCAGCATCTTCTGGTGGCTCCGCGGGATCATCGCGCCCGCCTCCACCACCACGCTGCGCAGCTCTTCGCGGTTGAGCGCCATGTCGACCCCCCCTTCCGGGGAGACGCCGAGGCTGCGCAGGATGGCGTTGACGATGAAGTTGACGGTCATCACGAAGGGGGCGAGCGGCCACTTGATGACGGCGTAGACGTGGGCGGCGGGGAAGGCGACCCGCTCCGGGTGGAGGGCGGCGAGGGTCTTCGGCAGCACTTCGGCGAAGATCAGGATCACCACCGTGAGCACGGTGGTGGCGACCATGATCCCGGCCTCGCCGAGCAGACGCATGAAGAGCACGGTGGCCAGCGCCGAGGCGAGGATGTTGACGAAGTTGTTGCCGAGCAGGATTAGGCCGATCAGCCGGTCCGGGCGCTCCAGCAGTTGGCTGGCCAGCCGCGCACCGCGATGGCCGCTGTCGGCCAGGTGGCGCAGTCGGTAGCGGTTCAGCGTGGTGATGCCGGTCTCCGAACCGGAGAAGAAGCCCGAAAGCAGAATCAGCACGAAGAGCGCGCTACCGAGCACCCATAGCGGGATCTCGTCCAAGGAGGGGGAGCCTCTGAGGGGGATGGGTCGGTTATTTCACGGCCGCCCGCCGCCCCTGTCAAGCAGCCGGTGGTTGGGGCGAGGGCGGTTTTTTACCATGAAGGGGAACGAAGGGCATGCAGAGGGGCCGGCAAGATCTTCCTTCATGCCCATCATGTTGAAATCGTCGGGCGGCGAAGGCGTCGGCGTTCGCCCCGTCACATCGCGTATTCCTTGAGGATCAGCTCCAGCACCAGCTTGGTGCCGAGGAAGGCCAGCGCCAGCAGAACGAAGCCGATCAGCGTCCAGCGGATCGCCTTGCGGCCGCGCCAGCCGCGCTGGCGGCGGCCCCACAGCAGGGTGGCGAAGATGATCCAGGCGGCCACCGAGAAGACGGTCTTGTGGGCCAGGTGCTGGCCGAGGATGTCCTCCAGGAAAAACGAACCGCTGATCAGTCCCAGGGTGAGCAGCACGAAGGCGATACCGATCATCTGGAACAGTAGCCGCTCCATCGAGGCCAGTGGCGGCAGGGCGCGGATGAAGCCGCCGGGGTGGCGGTTGTGCAGGTGTCGGTCCTGGATGGCGAGGAGGATCGCCTGAACCGCGGCGATGGCGAACAGGCTGTAGGCGGTGACCGAGATCAGGATGTGGAACTGCAGTGCCCGGGGCAGGTGACCCAGCAGGTGGCCGTGGGCGGGGAACAACAACTGGGTGGCCAGGGCGAGGGCCGCCGTCGGCAGCAGGGCGATGCCGAGGCTGGCCACCGGTCGGGCGGTGGTGGCGGCGAGCAGCAGCATGACCACCAGCCAGGCCACCAGCGAGGCGGCGTTGACGAAGGAGAGGTCGATCCCCCCGGCGGAGAAGAGGGTATGGGTGAGCACGTAGGCGTGGCCCATGGAGCCGATCAGCGTCGGGGTCAGCGGCAGCCACGGTGCCAGTCCGGCCGCCTCCGCTCCACGCGCCAGGCGCATCCCCAGCCAGATGCCACTGGCCAGATAGAGAAGGGTGGTGATGCTGCCGAGAACGGGGACGCTCATGCCGGATGGGACTCCTTATATTGAAGCGGTGAATGATGGCACAAAGGTGCCGCCGATTGCATCTCGGGTCTGGTTGGGCGCCGTCGTTCGAGGCGAGGGTGGGAACGCGCGGAGGCCCGAAAAAGGGGCGTTGGTTCCTTCGTTCTTTCCTCGGCGCGCCTCGGAACCAGGTCGCCTGCGACTGCGAGGTACGCCTACGGTATACTTTCGCCCCTCGTCTGACCCCAACCGATCGGATCACTATCCCATGTTTGAGAATCTCACCGACCGACTCGGCAAGACCCTGGACCGCCTGCGCGGCCGCGGGCGTCTGACCGAGGAGAACATCAAGGACGCCCTGCGCGAGGTGCGCATGGCGCTGCTGGAAGCGGACGTGGCGCTGCCGGTGGTGCGCACCTTCATCGATGGGGTGCGCGAGCGGGCGGTGGGGCAGGAGGTGCTCTCCAGCCTGACCCCCGGCCAGGCCCTGGTGAAGGTGGTCAACGACGAGCTGGTGCGGCTGATGGGCGAGGCCAACGAGGCCCTCGACCTCTCCGCACAGCCGCCGGCGGTGGTGCTGATGGCGGGCCTGCAGGGCTCGGGCAAGACCACCTCGGTGGCGAAGTTGGCGCGGCTGCTCAAGGAGCGCTCGAAGAAGAAGGTGATGGTGGTCTCCTGTGACGTCTACCGCCCCGCCGCGATCAAACAGTTGGAGACCCTGGCCGGCGAGGTGGGGGTGGAGTTCCACCCCTCGGACGCCGGTGAGGATCCGGTGAAGATCGCCGCCCGCGCGATCGACCAGGCGAAGAAGCAGTTCGTCGACGTGCTGCTGGTGGATACTGCCGGTCGGTTGCACATCGATGAGGAGATGATGGGCGAGATCA
The DNA here is from genome assembly GCF_054657215.1 of Endothiovibrio diazotrophicus. Lineage (NCBI taxonomy): Bacteria > Pseudomonadati > Pseudomonadota > Gammaproteobacteria > Chromatiales > Thioalkalispiraceae > Endothiovibrio > Endothiovibrio diazotrophicus. The sequence continues at coordinate 24,865 of NZ_BAAHXB010000057.1, read as the reverse complement.
AGCGGCTGCACGCCGCGGTCAAGCCGGTCGAGACGCTCTTCGTGGTCGACGCGATGACCGGTCAGGATGCGGCCAACACCGCCAAGGCGTTCAACGACGCGCTGCCGTTGACCGGCGTGGTGCTGACCAAGACCGACGGCGACGCCCGCGGCGGTGCGGCGCTCTCGGTGCGCCAGCTCACCGGCAAGCCGATCAAGTTCCTCGGCGTCGGCGAGAAGGTGGATGCGCTGGAGCCGTTCCACCCCGACCGGGTCGCCTCGCGCATCCTGGGGATGGGTGACATCCTCTCCCTGGTGGAGGAGGCCCACGCCAAGGTCGACCAGGCGGAGGCGGCCAAGTTCGCCAAGAAGCTGAGCAAGGGCAAGGGATTCGATCTGGAGGACTTCCGCCAGCAGATGGAGCAGGTGTCGAAGATGGGCGATCTCTCCTCGATGCTGGACAAGATGCCCGGCGTCTCCCAGATCCCCAAGGAGATGCGCGACAAGGTGGACGCCAACAAGGAGATCAAGCGCCTGGTGGCGATCATCAACTCGATGACCCCCGGCGAGCGCAAGCGACCGGAGATCATCAAGGGCTCGCGCAAGAAGCGCATCGCCGCCGGCTCCGGGGTCCAGGTGCAGGACGTCAACAAGCTGCTCAAGCAGTTCACCCAGATGCAGAAGATGATGAAGAAGATGAAGGGCGGCGGCCTGGCCAAGATGATGCGCGGCCTCGGCGGCAAGCTGCCGGGGATGCCGGGCGGCATGGGTGGTGGTGGGCCGTTCGGGGGGGGGATGCCTTTTTAGCGCTCGACTGGAAACGCAGAGAGCGCAGAGACGCAGAGAACGCGGAGAAGAGGTCTAAGGTTTTGCGGGGCGTGCCGAGGGACGAGGTGCACCGCCCTGAATTGACTGGTGCGCCTCGTCCCTCGGCACACCCTACGGTTTCCTCTCAGCCAATGTCCCGAAAAAAAGGAACCCCCTATCGCGTTTCGCCAGAAACGCGATAGGGGGTTCCTTTTTTTCGGGATTGGGGTAGAATTCCGCGTTTCTCGACGTGGGCCGCCTTCCGGGCGGCCTTGTTTGCTTCGTCTTCGGAGAATTTTCAGGTCATGGTCACCATCCGTTTGTCCCGCGGCGGCGCCAAGAAGCGCCCCTTCTATCAGGTCGTCGTCACCGACAGCCGTAACAAGCGCGACGGTCGCTTCATCGAGCGCGTCGGTTTCTTCAACCCCATCGCCAAGGAGAACGAGGAGGGGCTGCGCCTCGACCGCGAGCGCATCGAGTACTGGCTCGGCCAGGGTGCCAAGGCCTCCGACAGCGTCGCCAAGCTGCTGAAGAGCGCCGCCTAAGCTTCGGTAGGGTGATCGTGCCGCCGCTCGCAGCCGACGAACGGGAGTTGGTGGCACTGGGCCGGATCTCCGGCCTATTCGGTGTCCGTGGCTGGGTGAAGGTCTTCTCCCACACCGAGCCGCGGGAACAGATCGTCCGCTACAGCCCCTGGCTGATCCGCCTCGGCGGCGAATGGCGGGCGATGAAAGTGGTCAGCGGCAAGGCCCACGGCAAGGGCGTGGTGGTGCGGCTGGAGTCGGTCGAGGATCGTGACGCCGCCGCCCGCCTGATCGATGCCGAGATCGCGGTGCCCCGTGATCAGCTGCCTGCGCTCGAGCCCGGTGATTACTACTGGGCCGACCTGGAGGGGTTGGCGGTGGTGACCACCGAGGGCGTCGGACTGGGGAAGGTGGATCACCTCTTCGAGACCGGCGCCAACGACGTGCTGGTGGTGAAGGGGGAACGGGAACGCCTGATTCCCTACACCGATGATGCGGTGGTGGCGGTGGATCTCGAGGCCGGTTGCATCGAGGTCGACTGGGATCCGGAGTTTTAGCGGGCGATGCGTTTCGACGTCGTCACCCTCTTCCCGGAGCTGATCGACGCCTTCACCGCCTGCGGCATCGTCCGCCGGGCGGTGGAGCGGGAACTGATCCGGGTGGTGGCCTGGAATCCGCGGGACTACACCCACGACCGCCACCGTACGGTGGACGATCGTCCCTACGGCGGCGGCCCCGGGATGGTGATGAAAGTGGAGCCGCTGCGCGACGCCCTGCTCGACGCCAAACGGGCGGCGGGGCCGGCGGCAAAGGTGGTCTACCTCTCGCCCCAGGGGCGCCCCCTCGATCAGTCGGGGGTGCAGGAATTGAGCGGCTGTCCCGGCCTGGTGCTGGTGGCCGGCCGCTACGAGGGGATCGATGAGCGGATCATCGAGACCCTGGTGGACGAGGAGTGGTCGATCGGCGACTACGTGCTCAGCGGCGGTGAACTGGGTGCCATGGTGCTGGTCGATGCGGTGACTCGGTTATTGCCGGGGGCGCTGGGGGCGGAGCAGTCGGCGGAGCAGGACTCCTTCTCCGACGGGCTGCTGGACTGCCCCCACTACACCCGTCCCGAGGTGATCGATGGCCGGCGGGTGCCGGAGGTGCTGCTCGGCGGCAACCACGAATCGATCCGCCGCTGGCGTCTGAAACAGGGGCTGGGGCGGACTTGGCTCCGCAGGCCGGAGCTGCTGGAGGGCCGTGCGCTCTCCGCGGAAGAGAACGAGCTGCTCGACGAATTCATCGCCGAGCGGGGTGAATCGGAAATATAGAGATATCCAGTCAGGGTAGGGCATAGACAATGAGCAACATCATCCAGCAGCTCGAAGCCGAGCAGATGAACCGCGAGGTCCCGGACTTCGCCCCCGGCGATACCGTGATCGTCCAGGTCAAGGTGAAGGAGGGCGAGCGCGAGCGTCTGCAGGCCTTCGAGGGCGTCTGCATCGCCAAGCGCAACCGCGGCCTCAACTCCGCCTTCACCGTGCGCAAGATCTCCAGCGGCGTCGGCGTGGAGCGCGTCTTCCAGACCTACAGCCCCGCCGTCGCCGAGATCAAGGTGAAGCGCCGTGGCAAGGTGCGTCGCGCCAAGCTCTACTTCCTTCGCGGGCGTACCGGCAAGGCCGCGCGCATCAAGGAGAAGCTGGCCCGCCGCGCGAACTAGCGTTCGCGCGGATGGCGGGGAAAGGCCGGGGCGATCCGTTTGCGCGGATCGCCCCGGCCTTTTTCGTTTCCGCCGGTCCTTCGGTTTGGCTTCGTGGGTTTTGCCATGAAGGGCATGTGTGGGTGGTATGGCGCCGTAGGGTGGATCCACGCTACGGTCCGCTATAGGTCGGCGTTTGAGCGCAGGCCCGGGCGGGGATCGGGTATCATTCGAGGCCCGGATCGGCCTCCTTTCTCATCACGGACCCGTTATGCAACACCCCCTTTCCACCCTTTCGCTCTGTGTTGTGCTGTTCCTCCCCGTTCTCGTCCACGGGGCGTCCCGATATTCCTTGGATGAGCTGGTCGATCTGGCGCGCAGCGGCGCGCCGGGGTTGGCGTTGCAGCTGATGGATCAGGGGCAGCCGGCACTGGAGCAGGACGCCACCGGCTGGATGGGATGGGAGCGGGCGCGGATCGAGACGCTGCTCGCCAACGGCCGGCAGGAAAGGGTGGTGGAACGGGTCGGGGCGCTGCCCGAGGGGCTGCCCGACTACTTCCGTCAGTGGGCCGCCACCCAGCGGGCGGCGGCGTTGCTCGATCTGGGCAAGAGCGGTGAGGCGCGCGAGCGGCTGCGCCGGCTGATCTGGTCCACCGGCGAGCCGCCGCCGCCGGAGGTGATGGCCGGTTGGCGGCGGCTGGTGATCCGTAGCTATCTGCTGGAGGGTCGGGTGGAGGATGCCCACGCCGCCATGTTGCGCTACCAACAGGACTATGGCGACGGTGGCGAGGAGTGGCGGCGACTGCGCGCCCGGGTGCTGATCCGCGCGGGGCGTTTCGACGATGCGCTGCAACTGCTCGATGGGGACAAGGGCGATGAGGGGCAGCTTCTCTATCTGCTGGCCGGCCTGCGCCTCGATCAGGAGGATGCGGAGGCGGTGCGGCGGGCCGCGGTGCGTATCGCCGACGCAGCCAACAGCGCCGTCGGCGCGCGTTCCATGGCTCAACTGCTCGCCGCCGAGGCGGCGGAGAAGGGGGAGGATACCGAGCGGTCGATCCGTGCCCTCGAACAACTGTTCGGCGGCCACCAGCTGGAGAAGTCCCTGGGCGAGCTGTTTGACCTCGACGTGGGGCGGCTGTGGCGTGACTACGAGGCGCTCGGCAGTCGCCTCGGCAATGAGCGGCAACTGTTGATCGGCCAGGACGAGGAGTGGTTCCAGGCCGCCCGCAGCCAGATCAAGCGCCACCCCACCCGCGCCGCGGCGCTGTTCACCGTGCTCGCCTTCAATGCCCGTGACCCGCAACGGGCGGTGGCGGCCCATCTTCAACTGGTGCGGCTGATCGGCGACGATTCGGCGGGCCGGCGCCTCGTCCGCCGTCTCTATCTGGAGGCTCCCCGTTTTCCAACGCTGGAGTCGGTTCCCGAGGTGGTGCGTTTCCTGCTGCTCGATCACGCCCTGGCCGATGGCGACATCCCGCTGGCCTCCCGACTGATGGCGAGCCTCCCCCGCCCGCCGGCGGGGAGCGATGCCGACGAGTGGAGCCTGCGTCGCGCCCGGGTGCTGATCCTCGGCGGGCAGGACGGGGCCGGCATCGAATTGCTGGAGGGGATGCTGGCGGGGGAGGCATCGCTGCCGGCGGAGCGTATCGACCGGTTGCTTCAGGTGCTCTTCGACCTTCAGGCGGTGGGGCGCCATCGGGAGGCGGTGGGTCTGTTCCGGCGGCTCCTGGTGCGCGGGGCGGACGACCGCCAGCGGCGCGAGATCTACTATTGGCTGGGTGATTCCCACAAGGCGCTGGGTGAGTACGCCGAGGCGGCCCGGCTCTACCTCAAGTCTGCCGGTCTGTTCGACCCCTACGCCCTCGATCAATGGGCGCAGAGCGCACGTTACGCCGCCGCCGAGGCGCTGGCCGAGGCGGGGTTGGCGGACGATGCCCGGGTGCTCTATCAGCGGTTGCTGGCGGTCACCAAGGATCCGGCGCGCAAGGCGGTGTTACGTCACAAGCTCCAGGAGCTCTGGCTGGTCCGATGAAATTTCGCTTGGGGCGAGATTTCATAATTGAAAAGAGCGGGTTGCGTTTCCCCTTGCCGGAGGTGGCGGTGGTGGATTTCGACGCGGTGGTTTCGGTGGCGTTTGGGCGAATCGGCATCCGGATGGCCGGGGGGCGGGTGGCGGAGATCGAACTTTGGGTTGGGAATGAGATTGTCGATCGTGCGCCCCGCGGCGAGGCGGCGCGTCGGGCGGTGGCAGCGATACGGGCCTACCTGAGCGATCCGGAGGCGCCTATCGAGGTTGGTCTGGCGCCGCAAGGAACTCCCTTCCGGCAGAGAGTGTGGGCGGCACTACGCGACATCCCGCCGGGGCAGACGCTGACCTACGGCGAGTTGGCCCGTCGGCTTGGCAGCTCGCCCCGCGCCGTCGGCGGCGCCTGCCGTGCCAACCCGATCCCGCTGCTCATCCCCTGTCACCGGGTGGTCTCCGCCAACGGTCCCGGCGGTTATGCCGGTGATCCCGCCGACGGTCCGCGAGCGGCGGTCAAGCGTTGGCTCCTGGCCCATGAGGGGGTGGTGTTCGATGGGGGGGCTTGAAACCACGAAGTCTTGTCGAGGTCGGCATCGTGCCGGTCGGTGGCGGGGCGTGCCGGTGTCGAGCCCGGTGGTTCCGTTTTGCGGTGCTCTTCAACACGAAGGGCAAGAAGGGGAACGAAGGGCGAGAAAGAATCGGTTTCGAGCCAGTACCTCTTCTCGCCCTTCGTTCTCCCTCTTGCCCTTCGTGTTAAGACGCAGCGCGAATGGAGGCATCAGCGCTAACGATTGTCGCGGTCTTCGGTGCCACTCGGAAACGGCGCGGATCCTCCCTTCGTGGTGAGCCGCCCCCCAACAAAGAACAAACAGCGCGCGCCGTCCGCGGAGGACGAGGGGCTGGTCGAGGCGTTTCTCGATGCGCTGTGGATGGAGCGGGGATTGGCGGAGAACACCTTGAACGCCTACCGTTCCGATCTGCGCGGCCTGGCCGGGTGGCTGGCGGGCCGTGGGGACTCGCTCGCCACCGTCGGGCAAGCGGAGTTGCAGGCCTACCTCGCACACCGTTACGCCAACGCTACCAAGGCGCGCACCGCGGCGCGGCTGCTCTCCAGCCTGCGTCGCTTCTACCGTTGGTTGGTCCGCGACGGGAGGTTGCAGCGCGATCCGACGGCGCTGATCGAGTCGCCCAAGTTGGGGCGGCCGCTGCCGAAGAGTCTCACCGAGGCGGAGGTGGAGGCGCTGTTGGAGGCGCCCGATACCGGTGACGACCTGGGGTTGCGCGACCGTGCCATGTTGGAGCTGCTCTACGCCTGCGGGTTGCGGGTTTCGGAGCTGGTGGGGTTGCGGCTCGATCAACTGAACCTGCGGGTGGGGGTGGTGCGGGTGGTCGGCAAGGGGGACAAGGAGCGCTTGGTGCCGTTGGGCGAGGAGGCGGTGGCCTGGCTGGAGCGCTACCTCTCGGGGGCGCGGCGGGCGCTGCTCGACGGGCGGCGGGCGGAGGCCCTTTTTCCCACCCGACGGCGCCCCGCGGCGATGACCCGCCAGGCATTCTGGCAGCTGATCAAGCGTTACGCCCTGCATGCGGGCATCGATCCGGCGCGTCTCTCGCCGCACACCCTGCGCCATGCCTTTGCCACCCATCTGCTCAACCACGGGGCGGATCTGCGCACGGTGCAGATGCTGCTCGGCCACAGCGATCTCTCCACCACCCAGATCTACACCCACGTCGCCCGCGAACGCCTCAAAAACCTCCACGCCCAGCACCACCCTCGCGGGTAGTTCCTTTTGCGTTGGGATGAATGACGCAGAGAACGCAGAGACGCGGAGGGCGCAGAGAAGAAATTATACGGCGGGGAGAGGCGGGAGGCGTTGCGGTACGAATGGAAGACGAAAAAGGGCGCGGAAATCAATTCTCCGCGCCCTTTGCGTTCTCTGCGTCCTCCGCGTTTTACACGGGCGCAGGAAGTGGATTCAGGCGTCGAGTTTGTAGCCGAAGCCCTTGATGGTCTTGATCCAGCGCGGGGCCTGGGGGTCGTTTTCGACCTTCTTGCGCAGCAGGTGGATGTACTGCTTGACGTCGTTGGAGGCGGCGCGGTCGGTGCCCTTCCAGACCCGCACGATGATCTCCTCGGCGGAGAAGACGTAGCCGGGGTCGGAGGCGAGCAGTTTGAGCAGATCGTACTCCTTGGGCGAGAGCGCAACCTCGCTCCCCTCCAGGGTGACCGACTTGGTGCGGTCGTCGATGGTGAAGGGGCCCACCTCGATCGGGCCGCTCTCCACCGCCCCCTGGCCGCGGCGCAGCACCGCCTGGATGCGGGCGTCCAGCTCGCGCACGTTGAACGGCTTGCGCAGGTAGTCGTCGCTGCCCATCTCCAGCGCCTTGATGGCGTCCTCGGGGTGGTCCAGGGAGGTGAGCACGATCACCGGCACCCGACTGCGGCTGCGCAGGGACTTCAGTACGCCCCAGCCGTCGAGCTGGGGGAGCATGATGTCCAGCAGGATCAGATCGGGCGGGGCTGCCGCGAAGCGCTCCAGTGCCTCGACGCCGTTGGTGGCGATCTCGGTATCGTAGCCCTTGCCGCCGAAGTAGAGCTGCAACAGCTCTACGGTTCCTTCATCATCCTCGACGATAAGTACCTTCATCGCTCATTCTTCTTCGTGTCTTGAAGTTTCGATGAGGCCCGTCTCCGGATCGCATCGTGAACCTTCATTTTACACCGTTGACGGGCGCTTGGGGATGCCTTTCCCGCTTGAAGTGGAGGGAATCGCCCCCATATCGCCCCCATCGTTTCCCATCGCGCGCGCCAAGCAGGAATGCCCAATCATGAGTGACTCCCCCTATATCGTTGATGTTACCAAGGAAAACATTGCCCAGGTGGTGCTCGAAGGTTCCCGTTCGGCACTCATCGTGGTGGACTTCTGGGCCCCCTGGTGCCAGCCCTGCCAGAGTCTGCTGCCGGTCATGCACAAGCTCGCGGAGGAGTACGCCGGAGGCTTCATCCTGGCCAAGGTGAACATCGACGAGGAGCAGGAGCTGGCCGCCCAGTTCGGGGTGCGTAGCGTGCCGACGGTGAAGTTCGTCTTCAATGGTCAGCTGGTGGACGAGTTTTCCGGCGCGCTTCCCGAGTCCCAGGTGCGCACCTTCCTCGAGCGCCACCTGGGCGAGGCGCCGACCACCCCCGGTGGGGGCGTGCGTGAGCAGGCCGCCGAGGCGCTGGCCGCCGGCGACGAACAGCGGGCGATCGACCTGCTGGCGCAGGCCCATCAGGAGTCGCCCGACGATCACGCCATCACCCTCGATCTGGCCGGGGTGCTGGCCCAGCTCGGCGAGGTGGCCTCCGCCGAGGCGCTGCTGAAGACGCTGCCGGCGGAGATGGCGGGCGATCCGGAGGTGGCCGGCCTGAAGGCGCGGCTCGGTTTCGCCGGGGCGGTCAAGGGGGCGCCGGCCACCAGCGAGCTGGAGGCGAAGCTGGCCGCCGATCCGGACGACCATCAGGCCCGCCATAGCTTGGCGGCCCGCAAGGTGCTGGCCGGCGATCTGGAGGGAGGGATGGAGCAGTTCCTGGAGATCATGCGCCGCGACGGCGCGTGGAACGAAGGAGCCGGGCGGGTCGGGATGCTGGCGGTGTTCGATCTGCTCGGCGGCCAGGGCCCGGTGGTCGCCAAGTACCGCCGCAAGATGTTCGCCATGCTGCACTGAAATTTCGCTTGGGGCGAAATTTCAGAATTTGGTGAATTTGGCAGGACGTCCCTCGGGTGACGGCCGGAGGGTGGCGGAAAGGGCGTCGGCGCGCCCTATAGGACGCCCCGCGGGCGCCGTTGGTGGGGTGTGGTAGCCGTACCGGAGCGCACAGCCCACGTTCAGGGTGCTCACGTCAATCGTCCGCTTACCCATCTACCCACGATAAGGCCGGACCCTCCCCGGGGGAGGGTCCGGCCTTTTCGTGGGTTAGTTGGCGGCCACGTTGTCGGTCTTGTCGTCGAGCATGGCGGCGAGGCGGGCGGGCGGGATGTAGCCCGGCAGCACCTGGCCGCTCTCCAGTACGATCGCCGGGGTGCCGCGGACGCCGAACACGTCGCCCAGCGCCATCTGATCGGCGATCGGGTTGTCACACTTCTTCGCCTCGATCTCCTCGCCGTTCTTCGCCTTGTCGAGGGCCGCGTTGCGGTCGTCGGCGCACCACACCGATACCGCCTTGTCGTAGGAGGGAGAGCCGACGCCGGCGCGGGGATAGAAGAGGTAGCGCACCTCGATCCCGGCGGCATTGTAATCCGCCATCTCGTGGTGCAGCTTGCGGCAGTACGGGCAGTCGATGTCGGTGAAGACGGTGATGGTGTGCTTGGGCTTCTCGGGGGAGTAGACCACCATCTGCTTTTCATCCAGGTCGTCCAGCGCCTTCTTGCGGACCTTGGTGATGTGCTCGTCGGTGAGGTTCCTGTGGCTCTTCAGGTCGAAAAAGTCGCCACGGATGAGATTTGCGCCATCGCCACTCATGTAGAAGATACGCGAGCCGGCGGTGACCGTGTAGAGCCCGGCGATGGGCGAAGGGGCGACGCCGTCGACGGCGACATTGGGTAGCACCCGGGCCAGGGCGGTGCGGATGTTGGCCTCGTGCCGGTCCTCCTCGGCGGCGACCGGGAGGGAGGCGACGACGGCCGCGCCGAGGAGGGCGGCGAGGAGGAGCGGGTTGCTCGACTGCATGGGCGGGTTCCTGATTCGAAGGTTCTCTATGATAAACGGGATCATACGCCATCCGTGGCTTCGGAGCACGGTACCCGCTCACGCGGGGACGCTTACTCGGTTGGGCACGTCTTGATGCCGAACAGGGTGTAGGCGGGGCACCAGCCGAGCAGTCCGGTGGCCAGCGGGACGACGCCGATCCAGGCCCACAGCGGGCCGCCGGTGAGCGCCCAGCCGATCAGTGCGAGGCCGGCGATGATGCGGATGACCTTGTCGATGGTTCCGACGTTCTTGCCCATGGCGAGTTCTCCTGGTCGTGGGGGATGGGGAGGCTCAGCTTACGACCGGGGCGCGCTGGGCTGCCGTAACAAAGTCACCGGTTCTCCCTTGGAGTCCCGCGGGCGGCTGGAGTTCCTTGCGCGGGGACATGCGGATTGCCACGGAGTCACGGAGGGCACGGAGAGGGGAGCGAAAATGGGAAGGCTCCGTGTTCTCCGTGGCTCCGTGGCGGAAATTAAAGGTGGCGCGACCAAGTCAGTCGCGTTCGCCCACTGCGGCCAGGGCGTCGCGGTCGACGATCTCCACCCGGCCTCTCCCCAGCCTGACCCATCCCTTGCGTTCGAACTCCTTGAGCTGGCGGCTCACCACCTCGCGGGCGGTACCCAGTTCGGCGGCGAGCTGCTGGTGGGTCCCGTCGAACCGGCCCGACGCATCGGCCTGGTTGAGCAGCAGCCTGGTCAGCCTCAGGTCGACCCGGCCGAAGGCGACCGCGTCGATCAGGGTGATCAGCTCGGAGACCCGTTGGCCGTAGGAGTTGAAGACGAAGTCGCGAAAGCCCGGAGAGTGATCGAGACCGTCGCGGAAGAGCGCCAGCGGGATCATGATCGCCTCGACATCGGTTTCGGCGACCCCCTCGGCGGCGTAGCGCTCCCGGGAAAGCAGGTTGGTGGTGGTGAGGATGCACGATTGGCCCGCCTCCACCCGGTAGAGGACGATCTCACGGCCACTCTCAGAGACCTTCTGCACCCGCACCGCTCCATCGAGCACCAGGAAGAAGTTCTGGCACGGGTCCCCCTCGCGATAGACGGTGGTGCCCGCCGGGATGATCACCGGGGTGGCGGCGGCAAGCACCCGGCGTCCCGCCTCGTCGTCCAGCGCGCGCAGCGTCGGGAACTGTCTCAACCAGTCGGCGTCCGGCCGCGGCGCCCGCTTCCTAAAAAAAGCCATGGCGGTGTCCTTGGGGAAGAGAAGAAGGGTCCGCAAATGAACGCAAATGAACGCAAATGAAGAAGGCGCCTGCGGCGCAGGCGTGGTTCGCTGTCATCGCAGCGTTCCCGGAGTCCGTGGTGGCGGGGATCGCAAGGTGCTCTTTCATTTGCGTTCATTCGCGTTCATTTGCGGAAAAATCTTCTTTCCTATTGCTGGTAACGGGCGGCGGTGGCGACGCGCTTCTCGTAGGCCTCGCGGGCGATCGCCACATCCTCGAGGAAATGGGGCAGCTCCTCCATGCGCAGTGCCTGGGGGCCGTCCACCAGGGCGGTGGGTGGGTCGGGGTGGAAGTCCACCAGCACCATGTTGGCCCCGGCGATGATTCCCTGGGCGGTGACGTGCATCACGTCCAGCAGGCCGTCCGGGGCGCGCTCGCGGGTACCCACCGAATGGGATGGATCGATGCACACCGGCATCCGGGTCAGTCGCTTGACCACCGGCACGTGGGCGAAGTCGACGAAATTGCGATGGGGGTCGCCCATGTTGGTCTTCATCCCGCGCAGGCCGAAGACCACGTTGCGGTTGCCTCCGGAGGCGAGGTACTCGGCAGCATTGAGCGACTCCTCCAGGGTGATGCCGAAGCCGCGCTTCAGCAGTATCGGGAACTCGGTCTGGCGGCCGACGATCTTCAGCAGCTCGAAATTCTGGGTGTTGCGGGTGCCGATCTGCAGCATCACGCCGGTGGGGTGGCCGGTACGCCCGAGGGCCTCGCGGATCTCCTCGATGTGGGACTCGTGGGTGATCTCCATGGCGATCACCTTGATGCCGTACTTGCCCGCCAGCTCGAAGACGTAGTGCAGGCAGGCGGAGCCGTGACCCTGGAAGGCGTAGGGGCTGGTGCGCGGCTTGTAGGCGCCCATCCGGGTGCACATCTGGCCGTGGTCGGCCAGCGCCTTCATCATCTCCTCGACGTGTTCCGGGGTGTCCACCGCGCACAGTCCGGCGAAGACGTTGAGGGTGTCCTGGCCGAAGCGCACGCCGTTGTAGTCGAACCAGGTGGCCCGCGGGTCGTCGGCATGGCGGCCGACGATGCGGTACTCCTCGGAGACCCGCACCACCCGCTCGACGCAGGGCAGGCTCTCCACGTCGGCCACCTCCACGGCGCCGGTCTCGCCGATCAGGTAGATCTCGGTGAGGGTCTGCTGCGTACCGACCTCCTGGTGGACCCGCGCCCGCACGTTGGGCAGGTGGGTGAGGTGGTTCATCATTAGGCGGTAGTCGTCCGATTCGGTGTCGGTGTTGGGGGCGAGGATGACGATCATCGCGGTCTCTCTGTGAAAGGGGGAGTGCAGGGATTATTGCATAACCGCCGGCGGTCGTCGGATGGCTGGCGGCGGCTGGTCGCGGCCGTCTCCTGGACTATAGTTGATAAAAATAGTTGGATTTTCGCACTGTGAGGAGGATGGATCATGAATGGAGAAGCGCCCCGACGGCCTGAAGAGATCGAATTGCCCCTGGTCCGGTGTGAAGTCTGCCTGAAGGAGGTGCCTGCTTCGGGCGCCAGCGCCGAAGGGCGCGACTACGTCCTCTACTTCTGCGGCACCGACTGCTACCAGCAGTGGCGCGACGGGGAGGAGCGCTGACGGTCGGCAAAAAAATGGTGGTTTCCTGTTTTTGAACGTCGATACGCTCCGCCTTGCGGCCTTGCGCAACGGGTTGTCTGCAGGATGCAGGTATGCGGCGAGAACAGGGTGCGGAAGCCGCGGCTTACAATGGGTCGGCGCCCCTTTGCGCGCCTTGCCGGGTGGGTGCATCGGCGCCCCAAAAACGGGAAGTTACTCTTCCGCGAGCCGCGACAACCTTTCCCCCATGTCTTCGGTTGTCGGGTAGAATGGAGCCTTTTCGTCGCCCCGGCCCGGCAACCGAATGCTCCTCTCCCACCCGCTGACCCACCTTCTGTTTGCCTCGTTGCTTGTCGTGGCGGCGGCGGTGATCACCCGCGTGATGGCGCGGGTGAAGATCCTCGACGTCCCCAATCAACGCTCCTCCCACCAGGTGGCGACACCGAAGTCCGGTGGGGTGGCGTTGGTCGTGGCCTTCCTCGGTGCGGCGTTGATGGCAGCGGCGGTTCAGCCGGAACTGGCCGGCGCGGGGTGGTATTGGGGCTTCGTCGGCTCCGCGTTGTTGGTGGCGGGAGTCGCTTTCTACGACGACGTCACTCAGAAGTCGTTTCTCTTCAAATTCCTCTCACAGATGGTCGCTGCCGCGGTGGTGCTGCTCTTCGGTCTGGTGGTGGAGCGGCTGGCGATTCCCGGAGTGGGTGTGGTCGAGCTGGGGTGGGTGAGCTATCCCCTTACCTTTCTGTGGCTGGTGGGGCTGACCAACGCCTTCAATTTCATGGACGGTCTGGATGGTCTGGCCGGTGGGGTGGCGCTGCTGACGGCCATCTTTTTCGGTCTGCTGACTTTCCGCCAGGGGGGGAGCTTCAGCTTCATCCTCGCTTACGGCGTGGCGGCCGGCGCCGCCGGTTTTCTGCGCTACAACTTTCCCCCCGCGAAGATCTTCATGGGGGACGTGGGGAGCGCCTTCGTCGGTTTCCTGTTCGCCGCCCTGGCAGTGGTGGCGGCGAATCGGGAGCCGGGGCACATCTCGTTTCTGGTGATGCCGATGCTGCTCTTCCACTTCATATTCGATACCGCCTTCACCTTGTGGCGTCGCTGGCGGGCGGGGCGCAACCTGCTCCAGGCGCATCGTGAGCACCTCTATCAACTTTTCAATCAGCTCGGCTACTCCCATCGAGTGGTGGCTATCTCCCAGTACCTGATGTGTCTGGTGCAGGGGGCGATGGCGTGGGTGATGTTGCATATCGAGGGGGCGGCGCGGCTGTGGGCATTCTTGCCGGTGTTATTGCTTCAGGTGGGCTACGCGGGGTGGGTGATGACTCGCGCCCGGCGGGCCGGTTTGGTCGGAACCAATGTGGGAAAGATGGATGAGCGAAAAGAGTAGCAACGTTATTTGGCATCGGGCGACCGTGACGCGGGCGCGCAGAGAGGAGCGCAACGCTCATCGGGCCGTGGTGATCTGGTTTACCGGGCTGTCCGGTTCGGGCAAGTCGACCCTCGCCCACGCAGTGGAGGAGGAGCTGTTCCTGCGCGGCGGCCAGACCTTCGTCCTGGACGGGGACAACATCCGCCACGGTCTCTGTTCCGATCTGGGGTTTTCCATTGCTGAACGGCACGAGAATATTCGTCGCATCGGCGAGGTGGCCAAGCTGATGGTCGAGGCGGGGACCGTGGCCCTGACCGCTTTCATCTCGCCGTTGCGCGAGGATCGGGATCGGGTGCGTGGCCTGATGCCTCACGGAGAGTTTTTGGAGGTCTACTGTCGTTGCGACATTGACACCTGTGCCGAGCGCGATCCGAAGGGACTCTATGCCCGCGCCAAAAAGGGGGAAATCAAGGAGTTCACCGGTATCTCCTCCCCCTACGAGGAGCCGTTGCGCCCCGAGCTGGTGGTGGATACCGCGGAACTGACCATCGAGCAGAGCGTGGAGCGGGTGCTCGTGCTTTTGCGGGAGAGGGGGGTGTTGGCGGGGGAGGGGCAGGGTTAGCACTGCCTCTTCCCCACAGATCGGCCGATTTGTGGGGGAGGGGCAGGGTTAGCCCGGAACCCCGCAATAGAGGAACTCCATCAATGCCTTCTGTGAATGGAGCCGGTTCTCCGCCTCTTCCCAGGCGACGCTCTGCGGGCCGTCGATCACCGAGGCGCTCACCTCCTCGCCGCGGTGGGCGGGCAGGCAATGCATGAACAGCGCCTCCTTGTCGGCCAGCGCCATCAGTGCATCGTTCACCTGATAATCGGCGAACGCCTTGGCGCGCCGCTCTTGCTCCTCCTCCTGGCCCATGGAGGCCCACACGTCGGTGACCACCAGATCGGCCCCCTCGGCGGCGTCCCGCGGGTCGCGGACGATCTCGGCGGCCCCCCCAGCCGCCTGCAGCACCCCGCCCGCCGGGTCGAACCCCTCCGGGCAGGCGATGCGCAGCTTGAAGCCGAATTGGCGGGCGGCATTGACGTAGGAGTGGCACATGTTGTTGCCGTCACCGATCCACGCCACCGTGCGGCCGGCGATGGAGCCGCGTCGCTCCACGTAGGTCTGCATGTCGGCCAGCAGTTGGCAGGGGTGGTTGTGGTCGGTCAGGGCATTGATCACCGGCACCCGCGAGTAGCTGGCGAAGGTCTCGATCTTCTCGTGTTCGAAGGTGCGGATCATGATCAGGTCGACCATCCGCGAGAGTACCCGCGCGGTGTCCTCGATCGGCTCTCCGCGGCCCAGTTGGGTGTCGCGGGGCGAGAGGAAGATGGAGCTGCCGCCGAACTGGGCCATGCCGGTCTCGAAGGAGACGCGGGTGCGCGTGGATGACTTCTCGAAGACCATCCCGAGGACCCGGTTCTTCAGCGGTTCGTAGATCTCCCCCGCCTGCTGCATCCGTTTCAATTCGATGGCGCGTTGGATCAGCCGGTCGAGTTCGTCGGGGGTGAGATCGAGCAGTGATAGAAAGTGTCGGGGGGTATCCATGATGCCCTCTCCGTGTGCGAAATGGGGGGTTGCTTACTGGGTGAGGAGGTTGCGGATCAGCGCCGAGACCTCGCCGGCGAGCTGGTCGGCCTCCTGATCGCTGAGGATCAGCGGCGGCAGCAGTCGCACCACCCGCTCGGCAGTGACGTTGATCAGCAGTCCCGCCTCCAGCGCGCGGCCTACCAGCTCTGCGCAGGGGCGGTCCAGCTCGATGCCGATCATCAGGCCGCGGACGCGGATCTCCACCACACCGGCGACTCCGTCGAGGCTGCGGGCGAACTGCTCGGCCATACGCTGCCCGAGGGACTCGGCGCGGGGCGCCAGCCCCTCGTGCTCCAGGGTCTGGGTTACCGCGAGGGCGGCGCTGCACGCCAGCGGGGTGCCGCCGAAGGTGGAGCCGTGGTTGCCCGGCCCGAAGACCTCCGCGGCCGTTCCGCGGGCGAGGCAGGCGCCGATCGGGAACCCGTTGCCGAGCCCCTTGGCCAGGGTGATCACGTCGGGGGTGACCCCCTCGTGCTGGAAGGCGAACATCCGCCCGGTGCGGCCCATGCCGGTCTGCACCTCGTCGAGCATCAACAGCCAGCCGTGCTCGTCGCACAGCGCGCGCAACGCCTGCAGATAGCCGGGATCGGGCATGCGCACGCCGCCCTCGCCCTGGATCGGCTCGATCAGCACCGCCACCACGTTGTGGTCGTTGCGGGCGACGTTGCCGATCGCCTCCAGATCGTTGAACGGGACGCGGACGAAACCCTTCACCAGGGGTTCGAAGCCGGCCTGCACCTTGCGGTTGCCGGTGGCGGTGAGGGTGGCCAGGGTGCGGCCGTGAAAGCTGCCGTCGGCGACGATGATGTCGGGGTTTTCGATACCCTTGTGGTGGCCGTGGAGGCGGGCCAGCTTGATCGCCGCTTCGTTGGCCTCGGCACCGGAGTTGCAGAAGAAGACCCGCTCCATGCCGGCGAGTCGGGTCAGCTCATCGGCGAGCCGCTCCTGCAACGGGATGCGATAGAGATTGGAGGTGTGGACCAGTTCGCCGGCCTGGCGGCAGACCGCCGCGGTCACCGCCGGGTGGGCGTGGCCCAGGTTGCACACCGCGATTCCGGACAGGCCGTCGAGATAGCGTTTTCCCGCGGAGTCCCACAGCCACGGCCCTTCGCCCCGCTCGAAGGCGACCGGCAGCCGTGCGTAGGTCGGCATCAAAGATTCGGTCATCGGTCCCATCCCCATTGCCCCGCGTGGCGTTCTCGAACCGCCTGTCGGCAGGTCGGGTCGCGTCCGGGGCCTGGAAACAAAAAAGCAGCCGTTGAGGCCGCCAAAGGAACGGATTATACCGATCGTTCGAGGGCGTGCAAGTCGTGGGGCGGCGTTCGGGTGGTGAGGGCATTTCGTCGGTTTCGAACTTGACGATGTGGTCCAGGCTCCCGGTAGTCCGTCGATACTCCATCCGGTGGGTCGCCATCAAATCAGCGTCGCCGCCACAGCAGCTTGTGCAGCTCCAGCACCACCAGGATCAGCAGGGCGACGAAGAGCATCTCGGCCCAGTGTTCGAGGGTCACCGGCATGGCGCCGAGGACGCCGGAGAGACCCGGGGTGTACATCGCGCCGATGTGGATCAGCTGGGCGGCGACGGTGCCGAAGAGCAGCAGCGGGTTGCGCAGCGGGTTGTGGAGGAAGGCGGAGAGGGTCTCGCTGCGGCTGTTGAAGACGTGGACGTTCTCGAACAGCACCATCAGCAGCAGGGCGCTGTTGCGAGCTTCGTCCACCGACATGCCGAGCCCCAGGTAGTAGTGGAAGATGGCGAAGGCGAGCCCGCCCATGGTCAGCGCGGTGATCACCGTGCGCTCGATCATCAGCCGGTTGAAGATCGGCTCCTTGGGGTCGCGGGGCGGCTGCTTCAGTTCGTGTCCCTCGCCCGGCTCGAAGGCGAGCGCCACGTCCTGGATGCCGTTGGTGACCAGGTTGAGCCACAGCAGTTGCACCGCGGTGAGCGGCAGCGGCAGGCCGGCAGCGAGCGAGAGGGTAAAGAGCACCAGTTCGGCGGCGCCGGTGGAGATCAGCAGGAAGATCACCTTGCGTACGTTGGCGTAGGCGATGCGTCCCTCCTCGACGCCGGCGACGATGGAGGCGAAGTGGTCGTCGGTGAGGATCAGGTCGGCGGTCTCGCGGGCGACGTCGGTGCCGCGCTTGCCCATGGCGACGCCGACGTGGGCGGCGCGTAGCGCCGGGGCGTCGTTGGCGCCGTCGCCGGTGACCGCGACGAAGTGGCCCTGGCGGCCCAGCGAGTGGACGATGTCGAGCTTCTGTTGCGGCTCGACCCGGGCGAACACCCGGCTGGCGGCCACCGCCCGGTCGGTCCCCAGCGCGTCGCCCTCCAGTTCACGCAGCCGCTGGCCGGTGATCACCTCGCCGTCGCCGCCCATCGCCAGTTCGCCGGCGATGGCGCGGGCGGTGGCGGGGTGGTCGCCGGTGACCATGCACACCTCGATGCCGGCGTCGTGGCAGGCGGCGACGGCGGATTTCGCCTCGGGGCGCAGGGG
The DNA here is from genome assembly GCF_054657215.1 of Endothiovibrio diazotrophicus. Taxonomy (NCBI): domain Bacteria; kingdom Pseudomonadati; phylum Pseudomonadota; class Gammaproteobacteria; order Chromatiales; family Thioalkalispiraceae; genus Endothiovibrio; species Endothiovibrio diazotrophicus. Next base: position 6,850 of record NZ_BAAHXB010000057.1, on the reverse strand, counting down.
GTCGATCATTCCCACCAGGCCGAGCAGGGTGAGGCCGCGCAGCCGGTCGTGTTCGAACTCCTCCTCCTCGCCGACCGCCACCGGGCCGGCGGCGAAGGCGAGCACCCGGTAGCCCTCGCCGGCCATGGCCAGCGCCTGGCGCTCCAGCGCCTCGCGGTCGAGGGGGGCCTCGCCCTCGGGGGTGACCATCCATTCGCACATCGGCAGCAGCCGCTCCAGGGCCCCCTTGACGAAGGCGTGGTCGCACTCGCCGACGCGGTTGAGGGTGGCGGAGTAGCCGTGTTCCGACTCGAACGGGATGTTGGCCCGTTCGGGGTGGGCGGCCTGGGCGTCGGGGCGGGTGATGCCGGCCTTATGGGCCATCGCCAGCAGGGCCACGTCGACCGCGTCGCCGTGGTGTACCCAGCCGCCGTCGCGGTGGCCGAGGAAACCGTCGTTGGTCAGCACGGCGGCCTCGCAGATGCGCAGCAGAGCCGACATCTCCTCGGGCGGGGCGTGGATGATCCCTTCCGGCAGGCTGCCCTCGCCGCTGATCGGGCGGGGCTCGCCGCCGGGCAGTTCGATCCGCTTGGCGGTCATCTCGTTGACCGTCAGGGTGCCGGTCTTGTCGGAGGCGATGTAGGTGCAGGAGCCGAGCGCCTCCACCGCCACCAGGCGGCGGACGATGACGTTGCGCCGCGCCATCCGCCGCATGCCGATGGCCAGCGCCACGGTGAGCGCCACCGGCAACCCCTCGGGGATGGCGGAGACGGCGAGCGCCACCGAGAGCAGGAAGATCTCGCTCCACGGCGCCCCCTGGTAGAGGGAGACGGCGGCCATCACCACCACCGCGCCGCCGACCATCATCGCCACCCGGGTGGTGAACACCTCCATGCGCAGCACCAGCGGCGCCTTCGCCGGCGGGCGATCGAGCACCGCGCTGGCGATGCGTCCCAGCTCGGTGCCCAGTGCGGTGGCGGTGACCACGCCGCGGCCGTGGCCGCGGGTCACCATGGAGCCGGCGAAGGCCATGTTGCGGCGGTCGCCCAAGGGGGTGTCGGCGGCGAACACCTCGGCGGGGAGCTTGTGCACCGGCAGTGACTCGCCGGTGAGCAGCGACTCGTCCAGTTGCAGGCCGTGGCCGTCGAGCAGGCGCAGGTCGGCGGGCACCTTGTTGCCCGGCTCCAGCAGTACGACGTCGCCGGGCACCAGCTCCTCGGCGCGGATCTCGTAGGCGTCGCCGTCGCGCTGCACGCGGGTGGTGGCGGTGACCAGGTTGCGCAGCGCCTGGGCGCTCTTCTCGGCGGAGAACTCCTGGGCGGTGCCGATCACCGCGTTGATCAGCAGCACGGCGAAGATGAAGGCGGCGTCCGACCACTCGTGCAGCGCCAGCGAGACCCCGGCGGCGAGCAGCAGGATGTAGATCAGCGGGCTGAGGAACTGGCGGAAGAAGACCGCCGCCAGCCCCGGCGGGGTCGGTTGGGGCAGTGCGTTGGGGCCGACGCGGGCGAGGCGGGCGGCCGCCTCGTCGGCGCTCAGGCCGTGGGGGGAGCCGTCGAGGGCGTGGAGTGCCTCGTCGGCGGTGAGGGGGTGGAAGAGCGGGGTGCCGGGGTCGTTCATGGCGGTGGTGTGTTTTTGTCAGGTTAAAGGTGAAAGGCAAAAGGTCAAAGGGCCTTCGTTTGGCGCCATGCCGTCTTCAACGGCACATCGGTCGGGCAGATCGGCCGGGGTTGGCTCGGCCCCTCTTCCCTTTCACCTTTTGCCTTTGACCTGAACCCGGATACCGGCACGCCCGATCCGGCTTTCACCCTTTCGGGGCCGTGGTAATCAAAGAGTAGCTTGCCTTGGGCAGGGGAGTTGTTCACCCTATAACGGTTTTTGCGCAGACAATGATTCCAATGATTTCGGAGGGGCGGGCCCCGGTGTCGGCCGACCCTGGACCGTTCGAGTAACTTCCTGTGTTTCAACAGTTGCGGGCCTTTCTCAAGTCCACGTTGGACAGCCTCCGCGACCTGCTGCCGATCATCCTGGTGGTGGGGTTCTTCCAGCTCGTGGTGCTGCGCCAGCCGATCCCTGATTTCGCCAACATCCTGATCGGCGTGCTGTTCGTGCTGGTGGGGCTGACCCTGTTCGTCCAGGGACTGGAGCTGGGGCTCTTTCCGATCGGCGAGAGCATGGCCTACGCCTTCGTCTCCAAGGGCAGCGTGATGTGGCTGCTGATCTTCGCCTTCTCCCTCGGTTTCGGCACCACGGTGGCGGAGCCGGCGCTGATCGCGGTCTCGGCGGAGGCGGCCGACGTCGCCGCCGGCGGCGGCATGATCGATTCCACCGAGGAGGCGAAGCACGAGTACGCCACCGGGCTGCGCCTCACCGTGGCGGTGTCGGTGGGCTTCGCCATCCTCCTCGGCGTGCTGCGCATCCTCAAGGGGTGGCCGATCCAGTTCCTGATCATCGGCGGCTACGCCGGGGTGGTGGTGATGACCGCCTTCGCCCCGGAGGAGATCGTCGGCATCGCCTACGACTCCGGCGGGGTGACCACCTCGACCATCACCGTGCCGCTGGTCACCGCGCTGGGCGTCGGGCTCGCCTCCTCGATCAAGGGGCGCAACCCGATGGTCGACGGTTTCGGCCTGATCGCCTTCGCCTCGCTCACCCCGATGATCTTCGTCATGGGCTACGGGATGGCGCTGGCGTGAACGGCTTCGCCCATATCCTGTTCGAGACCCTGCTGGCGACGCTGCGCGACGTGCTGCCGATCGTCGCCATCCTCTTCGGCTTCCAGTTCCTGGTGCTGCGCCGCCGGGTACCCAATCTGCCGCGGGTGCTGTGGGGCTTCCTGCTGGTGCTGCTCGGGCTCGCCTTCTTCCTGGTCGGGCTGGACATGGCGCTCTTTCCCCTGGGCAAGCTGATGGCCACCCAGCTGACCGATCCGCAGTTCATCTTCGGCAGCCTCGACCGGGTGCCCGACACCTTCGCCTGGGACGACTACCTGTGGGTCTACCTGTTCGCCGCGGCGATCGGGTTTTCCACCACCATCGCCGAGCCGTCGCTGATCGCGGTGGCGATCAAGGCGAGCCAGGTCTCCGCCGGCGGGATCAGCGTGTGGGGGCTGCGCATCGCGGTGGCCATCGGGGTGGCGGCGGGGATCGCCCTGGGCTCGTTCCGCATCGTCACCGGCACGCCATTGCACTGGTACATCATCGCCGGCTACGTAATCGTGATCGCGCAGACCCTGCAGGCGCCGAAGATGATCATCCCGCTGGCCTACGACTCGGGCGGGGTGACCACCTCGACGGTGACCGTGCCGCTGGTCACCGCCCTGGGTCTGGGGCTGGCCGGCACGGTGCCGGGGCGCAGCGTGCTGCTCGACGGCTTCGGCCTGATCGCCTTCGCCAGCCTGTTTCCGATGATTACCGTGATGGGTTATGCGCAGCTCTCCGCCTGGTGGCTGCGCCGACAGAAAGAGAAGGACGCGGATTCCCCCGCGTCGTAACGAGGATCCAACTCCATGCACTTCAAACTGATCATCGCCCTGGTTCAGGACGAGAAGACCGACAAGGTGATGGCGGCGGCCCGCGAGGCGGGAGCGACCGGCGCCACCGTGATCAAGGACGCCCGCGGCGAGGGGCTGAAGGAGGCGAAGACCTTCTTCGGCCTCACCCTGGAGACCCAGCGCGACGTGATCCTGTTCCTGGTGGAGGAGCACCTGAGCCGGCCGATCCTGGAGACGATCGCCGAGGTGGGGGAGTTCGAGTGTCGCCCCGGCACCGGCATCGCCATCCAACTGGACGTCGAGGACGCGGTCGGCGTCAGTCATCAGATTCAGAGTTTGACCCGGGTGGTCGAGGAGGAGATATGAGCGAGCGTCGGATTGTCCGCGTGCGCGACGTGATGAAGAGTCAGTTCGACGTGGTTGACCGCATGACCACGGTGCACGATGCGCTGAAGACGATGAAGCACGTCGAGACCAAGTCGCTGATCGTCAACAAGCGCCACGACGACGACGAGTACGGCATCGTGCTGATCTCCGATATCGCCCGCAAGGTGTTGGCCAAGGACCGTTCGCCGCACCGGGTCAACGTCTACGAGATCATGAGCAAGCCGGTGATCTCGGTGGACCCGGAGATGGACATCCGCTACTGCGCGCGGCTCTTCGACCGCTTCGGCCTGGCCCGCGCCCCGGTGATCGACAACCGCACCCTGATCGGCATCGTCAGCTACACCGACATGGTGCTGCGCGGGTTCGTCGACTGAGGAAAAGAGACTCAACGCGAAGGCGCAAAGAACGCAAAGGGGATGATTCACTTCCGACCCTTTGCGTTCTTTGCGCCTTCGCGTTGGAACGACGCCGTTTCTACAGCGGGACGAGGTCCGGCGGTTCGTCGTGGTCGAGGGTGAGGCGGTGGCCGGCGGGAATGGGGTGCCAGAAGCCCTCGTCGGTGGGGTGGTCGGTGGCCAGCTGACCGTCCGGGAAGCCCTCTTCGTCGGTGGTGTAGTAGAGTGCCGGCGGCGCGCGGTGGGTGGCGTGGCGCACCAGATGGAGGCGCTGGCCGTCGCCCACCGCCAGGTTGAGGGTGAGTGGCAGCGGGCCGGCCAGGCGGGTGGTCAGCGCCATCGTCTCGGCCAGCGCCTCCTCCACCGTCAGCTCCTCGTCCTCCTCCAGCAACTGGCGGAACAGGGTGAAGAGCAGTTCCGGCAGGTCGAACCGTTCCAGCAGCTCCTCGCTGGGCGGGGTGAGGTGACGCAGCAGGGCGGTGCGCAGCGCAGGAGGGGTCGCCTCGCAGTCGAGCAGCCAGAGCCATTCGCCGGCCACCAGCGGCTGGGGCGAGGGGCCGGCGGGGCCGGGCAGGTCGCGCCCGTAGGCGATCCACAGCCGGCTCTCCAGGCTCCGTCCGAGTCCCGCCAGATTCACATCGGCGGGCGGCGGGCGGTCGCTGAGGTAGCGGGCGGCGGCCCCGTCGGGGGCGAGCCAGCCGAGGCCCAGCCCTCCGGGGGGGAGGTTGGTCGGCGGCTCGGCGAGCCGCTCGATCAGCGGCGCGGGGCGCAACGGTGGTCCCAGGTAGGCAAGCAGGCGGCTCATCGGCGGTGTTCGGCCCACGCTTCCTCCCACCCTCGGGCAGGAGTGGAAAAATTGGGTTAATATTGAGCGCTAACTCTAAGTTTTTTGATCGGTTCCCGCAATCACCCGGGTTCGTCCGCGGAGGCGGACGGTGCGGTCTGGGCCGATTTCGTAAGGATGGGTTCCCATGAAGGTCGATCTCGGTCGGAAAAAGATCCTGCTCGTCGATGACTTTGCCGACATGCGCAGTACGCTGAAGCGGATGTTGCAGAGTTTCGACGCCAAGGAGATCGACGTCGCCGCCAACGGCAAGGACGCCATCGCCTCGATGGCGCGCAAGTCCTACGACATCATCCTCTGCGACTACAACCTGGGCGACGGCAAGGACGGCCAGCAGGTGCTCGAGGAGGCCAAGCACAAGGGGCTGATCGGTGCCGCTTCCATCTTCATCATGATCACCGCCGAGAACACCATGGAGATGGTGATGGGCGCGGTGGAGTATCGCCCCGACGACTACCTGACCAAGCCCTTCAACAAGGATCTGCTGGGCGGCCGCCTGCAGAAGCTGATCGTCAAGAAGAGCGACCTGGCCGACATCGAGCGGGCCACCCAGCGCAAGGAGTTCAACCACGCCATCGCCCTCTGTGACCAGCGCATCGCCGCCAAGCCGAAGAACCTGGCGGAGCTGCTGCGGATCAAGGGCGATCTGTGCATGAGCGCCGGCAACTACGACGAGGCGGCCAGGGTGTTCGAGAAGGTTCTCGCCCTGCGCAGCATCCCGTGGGCGATGCTCGGGCTGGGCAAGGTGCGCTTCCTCACCGGCAACTTCCTGGAGGCGCGCGACATCTTCCAGCAGATCACCCAGGAGCACCGCACCTACGTCGAGGCCTATGACTGGCTGGCGAAGACCATGGAGGAGCTGGGGGACCTCGCCGAGGCGCAGATCGTCCTGACCACCGCGGTGGAGATGTCGCCCAAGGCGATCCTGCGGCAGAAGGCGCTGGGCGAGGTGGCGATGAAGAACGACGACTTCGAGCTGGCCGAGCGCGCCTTCCGCAAGACCGTGCGGCTGGGACGGGAGTCGGTCTACCGCTCGCCCACCGACTACACCAAGCTGGCCCGTTCACTCTCCCGGACCAACTCCAGCCAGGAGGCGCTGAAGGTGCTCCACTCGGTGCGCAAGGAGTTCGACGGCGACAAGGAGGCGGCGCTCCACGCGGCGATGGCCGAGGGGGCGGTGTTCAAGACGATGGGGCGGGAGAGCGAGGCCTACCGCGCCTTCGAGGAGGCGACCAAACTCTACGAGGGGGTGGGCGGCAAGGTGGACTCCGAGGTGACCATGGAGATGGCCAAGGCCGCCTTCACCGTGGGCGAGAGCGAGAAGGGCATGGCGCTGATGCAGGAGGTGGTGCGCAACCACCACGAGGACGAGAAGGTGCTGCGCGAGGCCCAGGCCGCCTTCGAGGCGGTGGGAATGGGCGAGGAGGGGCGGCAGGTGATCTCCGATACCAAGGCGGAGGTGGTGCAGCTCAACAACCAGGGGGTGCGGCTGGTCAAGGAGGGCAAGCTGGAGGAGGCGATCCACTTCTTCGAGGACGCGGTGAAGGCGATGAGCGACAACAAGACGGTCAACCTCAACGCCGCCCAGGTGATGCTGATGGCGATGCAGAAATCGGGCAAGAACGACCGCTATCTCTATCAGGTGCGCCAGTACCTCGATCGGGTGCGCAAGGTCGATCCGGCCAACGGCACCTTTCAGAAACTTTCCCAGATCTACGAGAAGATGATCACCGATGAATCCGTGGCCTAGGA
>NZ_BAAHXB010000056.1:0-35948 GCF_054657215.1 Endothiovibrio diazotrophicus | reverse complement strand
AGTCGAAGGTCCAGCGCAGCGCCGCCTCTTCGACGGTGGCGCCGCCGGCATCGAGCACCGTCACCCCCGCGGGCAGCGCCACGGTGGCGGCGCCGGGGGTGGCGATCCCCTGGTTGATCAGGGTCAGGCGCACCGCCAACGGGCCGCCGGCCCGCGTCGCGGGCTGCGGGTCCACCTCGCCCAGCGCGCCGAGCAGCAGCGCCCCGAGGGCCTCGCCACCCGCCCCGCCGGCGGCGGCCTCGGCGAGCAGGTCGAAGCCGAGATGCACCGCCTCGCCGGCCCCAAAGGGATGGTGGGTGACGGCGGGCTCGCCATCGGGGGTGAAACCGGCCAGCGGCAGGGCGCCGGCGAGTTCCACCCGCGCACCGGGGCGGGGGGCGGTGAAGGGGATCGCCGTGCCGCCGGCCGGTTGCAGGCCGGAGGCCGCGAGGGTACCGCGGAAGGCGATGCCCAGTGCCTCGTCGAGCCGCGCGTTGCGCTGGTCGTGGTCGCCGCCCACCACCAGCCCGTCGCCGGCGCGCACCGCCTCGCGCAGCACTCGCTGGGCGTCCACGTCGAGGTGGATCTGTTCGGCGTGGAGCAGGTAGAGGCCGTAACCGCCGCTGCGCTGTTCGCGGACGAAGGCTTCGTTGGAGGTAACGATGGTGTAGGACCAGCCGGCCTCGCGCAGTTTCGCCTCCAGCCAGGCGCGCTGGGCGGGCAGGTCGGCCGCCTCGGCGCTGCCGTGGGGGTCGCGCCCGCCGGGGGCGGCGGCGCCGGCCGGGTCGTCGAGCAGCACCAGCAGGCGGCCGCGGGGGGCGGCCTCGAGGCTGGCGTCGATGACGATCGGCGGCGGGTCCAGCTCGAACAGCGCGGCGTCGAGGGTCCGCCAGCCCACTACCGGAGTGGTCGCGGCCTGGAGGACGCAGACGTAGCGGCCGGGCGTGAAGCCCGCGGTGTCGAAGACGAGGGTGTGGCTCGCCTCGCCGTGGGCGTCGAGGGCGCGGCTGAAGGGCTCGATCAGGTGCTCCTCGAGCACGTCGACCCGGCCAACGGCGATGCGGTAGAGCCCCTCGCCGAGGGCCTGGCCGGAGGTGTTGCTCAGCCGTCCCAAACACTGCTGGGACTGACCGGCGTACAGGGTATTGGCAGCCACCTCCAGGGTTCCGGCCACCGCCGCGAAGGGGTCGAGGCGCACCTCGAAAGTCTGATCGGCGACCGCCAGCAGGCGGTCGCCGGGCGCCTCGGTCAAGGTCGCTACGAGCCGGTAGTTCCCCTGCAACGCCCCCGCCAGGGGCAGTTCGGTGCGCTCGGGGTGGGTTCCGCCCTGCACCAGTTGGCCGGATTCGATCCACCGCTCGAACACCTGGGCGCCACCGGGATCCAGCGCGCGGAGGTGGAGCCGGGTTCCCTCGATCAGGGTGGCGGCGGTGAGGTTGCGCAGCAACGCCTCGATCCGAACCACATCATCGACGTGGTAGAGGGGGCGGTCGGTGGAGAGACGCAGGTCCGCCTCGGCCCCGACGCCATCGGGGTGGCGGATCTCGATCACCCCTTCGGCCGTTGCGAGCGGCTCGCCGGCGGCGTTGCTCAGTTCGGCGCGCACCGGGTAGAGCCCGGCCAGCACCCCGGCACTGTCCCACGTCTCGCCGAGCGGACTCCGGGCGCCGGGCGCCAGCGCGGTGAGCGTTTGCGGGGCGAAGCGGGTCACCTCCGTCCCATTTGCATCCGTGATCCACAGGGTCACCCGGTAGTCCGCGGTGATCGAGCCGTCGTTCCGCACCTCCAGCGTCAATGGGACCACCTCTCCCGGCGCGTAGGCACGCTGCGAGACGGCCAGGGTGAGGGCGCCATGACGCGCCGCGAGGCCGGCTACCGTGAGGGTGGCGCGGTTGTTTTCCTCGTTGCACTCGGTAACGCTGCGGTCGGCATCCACCTCGGCCACCAGATCGATACTCCAGGGCTGTACCGGAGTGGTTCAACAACTCCAGACGTATATCGCCGCTGGAGCCGTCATATACGCGAAAGGCGCGTTCGTCGGCGTACAACACCTCGGAGCGCCCGTCGGAATCGAAATCGAACAACGAAGAGCCGGTCACCGCGGAGCTGAAATCCCGGGTCGGCGAGGACCATTTGACGGTGCCGTCGGTTTCGAACACGGTATAGGCACCCGCCCCGGCGACACCGATCTCCGGTTCCCCGTCGCCATCGAAGTCCGCCACCGTCGGCGCCCCTCCCTGGCCCCCGCCGGGAAGCCACCGGGGCCCCCACAACGTCTCGCCGGAGTGCTCCAGCAAGTAGACCCGCCCCGCGGAAACCACCACCACCTCCGCCTCCGGGTCGTCGTCAAAATTGCCGACGGCATTCATCCCGTCCGCCGGGAGGTCACCCCGGTGCCAAATCACTTCCCCCCGAGAGTTGTAGAGGGTCCTTCCCGCAATCACCTCCATGTCGCCGTGCAGATCGATGTCCGCCGCGATCGATACATAGCCATACCCCCCGTTCCACGCCGATCCGTTGTCCTTCTCGCCCGACCATTTCAGCATTCCGTCGGCGGTGTAGACGTTGTGACCGTGGATGACCTCAGGAATGCCGTCGTGATCGAGGTCGGCGATCGAGACACCATCGGAGACCCCGCCCCACCTCAGCGTATCGGTCATGCCGGTATTGACGCTCCATTTGAGCGCGCCATCGTGTTCCAGCGCCAACAGCTTCTCTCGCGTCTTGCTGACAGCGATGACTTCAACCACCCCGTCTCCATCGATATCGCCAAGGGCCGCACTTCCGGAGCCGGCGATGTCCAGATCCCATCGGCTCCAAAGTGTCGAGCCGTCATCGCCGCTGATCGCGACCAGACTCGTGACGAGGGCCCACGGCGGGGAGGAGTCGTGGGCGGCGACGACCACATCGGGCGTATCGAGATGGTCGATCCGACCATCTCCGTTGTCGTCGCTCAACTGACCCACCACGGCCGGCCCGTAAGCGCGCGAAATCTCCGGCCGTTCGGAAGCGCCGTGCCATCCACCCACACCACCGCCGCATCGGGCCGCAGCAGCGGCGCCGGCGCGGTGGCGACGTTGTTCTGCTCGTTGCACTCCGGCAGCGTATCGGCAAGATCGGCGACGGCGTAGAGTTCGACATCCGCGAGCAGTTCACCGAAGCCGTCGAAACGCAGGTCAAAGAAACCGCCGGAGACGATCTCGGGGATGGGGACGCTCCCGAGCAGGCGACCGCCGGCCGCCGGATCCCCCTCGTAAAAAGAGACGTCAACCCCGGCGGGAGTAACGACCGCCCCCCCGTTGCCGACACGCACGCGCAACTGGGGCGGCGTATCTCCGCGGGCGGGCAGGTAGCGGAGCAGCGAGAGCGCGAGATCGGCAACCGCCCCGCCAGCGACCCGGCATTGGGAGGCGGACGTCACCACGTTGTTCCCCTCCACCCCCTCGGCGATCCGATCGTCGGCATCCACCATGAAATGGAGTGGGGCACCCCGGAACGGGAGCGCGCCGGCAAGCGCCATCTCCACCTCCTGCCGGGCACCCGCGGCCAGGACACCGACCGCGGTCTCGCCAAACAGGTCGTCCGCCTGCTCGCGATAGCGGCCGTCGGCATCGTTGTCGTAGAAGGCGAGCAGCCGCACCGGACCGCCGGTGGAAAGCATTCCGTGATTGCTCACCGTCACGCCCACCCGCCCCTCCACGGAGAGGGTACCTGGATCGGCGTCGAGCGTGCCGCTGGAGAGGGCGTCGATGGCCAGGTCGGGCAGCGGCTCGCCGTCCCGGTAGAGCGCGAGACGCCCCAACTCCGAAACGGCCCCCAGGGCCAGACGGACGAGTTGGCGGCGCCTCTGATAGGTCTCCGAGGTGTATTCGAGCCATACCTCCCCGCTGGCGACCCCGCTGATCAGGTAGCGGCCATCGCTCGCGGTGAGCACGCTGAGCGGCGCCCCGCCGGCATCGGCGGTCACGGTCGCGCCGGCCAGCGGCGAGCCACTCTCGCCATCGACCACCACGCCGGTGGCGGCGTAGCCGGTCAACGCCACGCTGGAGTCGGCGGGAGGGAGCGGGACGGTGACCCGCATCGTGCCGAATCCGGCCGCGGAGACCACCGCCTGCGCGGAGCGGTAACCATCGGCGGCGACACTCAGGGTCGCCCGGGTAGTGCTCAGGCCGGCGAGAACGAACCGCCCCCGAGCGTCGCTGGTGGACGTCACACCACCGTCGATCACCGCCACCGAGGCGCCGGCCACCGCGCGCCCGTCGACCGCATCGACGACCTCGCCTTCGAGATCCAGGTGATCCGGAACCACGCCCTGCGCGAGGGGGAAGAGTTGGATCTCGCCCATCTCGCCCACGGCGGCGGGCGAAAGATTCAGCGCGATCACCACCCCCTGGTAGCCGTCGGCCTCGAGCGTCGCGCGGTAGTCGCCGCGGGTGACACCGGCCAGGGTGAAACGCCCTTGCGCGTCGCTCCGCGCCGTAGCCCCACCGTCGAGACGAAGCCAGGCACCGGCAACCGGGACGCCGCTGGCGCCGTCGACGGCGACGCCACGAAGGGTGAGCGGCGTGTCGTCGAAATAGCCTTCCGTACTCAACCGGGCGGTGGCGAGGAGAACCTCTCCGGCGGCGATATCCAAACCGCCTCCGAGCGCCGCGTAGCCCGCCGTGGAAAAGAGCAGCCGGTAGTGCCCCGCGGGGAGTGCCGCCAATTCGAATGCGCCGTCCTCAGCGGTGGTGACGCGCCATTCGGCATCCCCCTGGAGGAGCACCGATACCCCGGAAAGGGCGGCGCCATCGGCGGCGGCGACCACCCGCCCGTGCAACGAACCGAGATCCTCGCGCGGGAGCAGGGTGAAGTCGCCCAGGGGGGTGGCCTGCCCCTCGGTCAGCTCGACGACTTCGCTGCGCGACTGATATCCGATCTTGACGAGTTCGAGGGTATAACGGCCAGCGACGATCCCCGAAAGATCGAACCGCCCCTCGGCATCGGTGGAAACGGTAGCGTCGGCGACCTCCTTGAAGCGCACCGTGGCACCGACCAGCGGCCCGGCGCCGGCCGCGCCGAGCAGGCGCCCGAAGATCGACGCGGTGCCGCCGTTGGAGGTACTCGCGGCAACCTGCGCGTCGTAGAGACGGATCAGACGAAGTGCCAGGGCGGTGAGATAGACCTGCTCCTGCCAGCTCCCATCGGCATCTTGGGCGGTGCGCAGGCGGCGAATCTGCGCATCCAGCGGCGCGGGGTCGGGAAGATTGGGCAGCAAGGCGAGCATGACCACGGTGCGGTCGAGCAGGGAGCTCTGTGCGCCATCGGTGTCCAGCCACGCCAACAGGAGACTCTCAGCGCCGCGCAACGCCTCGCCGACCGCGGCCGAGCGGCCACGAATCGGAGTGAGCGCCGCCATCACCCGCGCGGAGACATAAGGGTTCGCGCGCCCCACACCACCGTCGCCCCATCCGCCACCGACGGCCTGGCGATCGATCAGGAACCGAACCGCATCCCAGGCAGCGGCGCTCTGCTGCCCACCGGCAGCGAAAAGCGCCTCCAGGGCATCGGCGGTATCGAGCAGCGTGCTGTCGAAACCGGATTGTTCACCGAAGCCGAAATCGCGCCCCTGCGCGGCATTCAGCCGTTCCACCTCCGCGGGGCCGGCGGCCCCGGCGCGCAGCACACGACGTAAGGGCCCGCGAAACGCAAATTGGCGCGAATGTCTTACGACAATGCAATCCATACGACATGCACCTTCGGAACGGACGCGCAATTGTTCGAGCAACAAATCAATTGGTCTGCACGTGTATAAGCCTATCCTCCCTCCCGCCCTCCGTTCCCCATCTCGCCCTTCGTGTTATAAAGCACCGTTCGTTCGAAGTGCTCCACGCAAACGCATAACCCCGACGAAAATCGCCCCAGCCCCCCGCCCTATCACTTCCCCGTGTTTAACCCGACTCTATGAAAAGCACCTCAATTCGCACCGTCCTGTTCGATCTGGACGGCACGCTGGCCGATACCGCCCCCGATCTGGTGGTGGCGCTCAACACCCTGCGCACCGAGGAGGGGGAGCCGCCGCTCCCCTTCGAGGCGATCCGCCCCCACGTCTCCCACGGTTCCCAGGCGCTGCTGCGCTTCGGTTTCGGCCTCGACGACAATGACCCCCGTTTCCCCCCGCTCCAGCAGCGGCTGCTCGACTACTACCGCGCCCACGTCTGCGACCACACCACCCTCTTTCCGGGGATGGGCGAGCTGCTGGAGGAGATCGAGCGGCGCGGCCTCAACTGGGGGGTGGTGACCAACAAGCCGGCGCGCTTCACCGATCCGCTGATGGAGGCCCTGGGACTCGCCGGACGGGCCGCCTGCATCGTCAGCGGCGACACCACCGGCAGAGCCAAGCCTCACCCGGAGCCGATGCTCCACGCCTGCCGCTTGGCGGGCAGCGAGGCGGCGCAATGTCTCTACCTGGGAGACGCCCGGCGCGACATCGAAGCTGGAGAGAACGCCGGCATGACGACGCTGGTGGCGCTGTTCGGCTATCTCGGCGAGGAGGACCACCCCGAGCAGTGGAACGCCGACGGCATGATCCACACCCCCCTCGACACCCTCGCTTGGCTCTGATCCGGCGCCCTGGAAGGAGACGCAGAGAACGCGGAGACGCAGAGTTCGCAAAGAAGAGGGATGAGTTCCCCATTTCCCCGAAACAAGATGCGACGAGCACGAAAAAGGGCCGCAACCGCGGCCCTTTCCAATTTCTTCAATCTCTTCTTTGCGTTCTCTGCGTCTCTGCGCCCTCCGCGTTATCAATGACGTCCCCAGCCCGAGCTACCCGTCGGAATGGCCGCGGGTGAGGGCCTTGACAACCGACTTGGAGAGCTCTTCAGGGACGAACTTGGTCAGGATGTCGTCGGCCCCTGCCAATTTGGCACGATCGGCGTTGATCGCGCCGTTGAGCGAGGTGTGGAGCAGGATATAGAGGTGGCGCAGCGCGGGGGTCTTGCGGATCTCGCGGGTGAGGGTGTAACCATCCATCTCCGGCATCTCGATATCGGAGATCACCATCTCCACCGTGGCCTGGTTCCCCTCGTCTTCCCCCATGAGCAGTTCCAACGCCTCCTTGCCGTCACGGGCTACCAGATACTCCACCCCGAGGTGATCGAGGGTCTGGGCGGTCTGATGACGAGCCATGGAGGAGTCGTCCACCAGCAGCACCTTGCGCCCCCCCACCTTCTCGGCACCCGGCACGTCGGCGACGAACGACGCCACCTCCTCCGGAGGCTGAATCACCTCGCCGAGGATCCGCTCCACGTCGAGGATCTCCACCAGCTCCTTCTCCAGCTCGGCGACGCCGGTGATGTAGCTGCCACGGGCGCTGCCGGCCGGCGGCGGAAAGATCTTCTGCCAATCACACACCACGATCCGATCCACCCGACGCACCAGGAATCCCTGGATGCGGCGGTTGAATTCGGTGACGATCACCGCTCCATCACAAGGCCCCGAGTCCGAGGAGACGTAGGCGATACTGCCGATCGCGGCGGAGAGGTCGACCACGGTCAGCGCCTCACCGCGCAGCTGGGCCACCCCGACCACCGCCGGATGGGACTGGGGGACATGGGTAAAGGCGGGACACGGGATCACCTCCTTCACCTTGAGTACGTTGATGCCGAAACGCTGGCGGCCGGTGAGCTGAAAGAGCAGCAGATCGAGCCGATTGTCATTCTGGGTATAGTCCGCGTTGGCGTCCATCGATGGCGATTCTCCGGGGGGGGGGCACGGCCGACTCAGTAAGTCAGCGTCTGAAGGTAGTCGCGGAACTCCTCACCCAGCTTCGGGTGCTTCAGGGCATACTCCACGTTGGCCTGGAGAAAGCCGAGCTTGGTCCCGCAATCGTAGCGCTTCCCTGCAAAGGAATAGGCCATTACCCCCTCCTCTTCCAGCAACCGGGCGATGGCGTCGGTCAGCTGGATCTCCCCTCCCGATCCGGGGGTGGTCTCCTCCAGCAACTGGAAGATCCGCGGAGTGAGCAGGTAACGGCCGACCACCCCCATGGTGGAGGGCGCGTCCGCCGGGGCCGGCTTTTCGACGATCCCCTTCATCCGCGCCAATCGCCCCCGGGGACGCTCGGCATCGACGATGCCGTATTTGTCGGTATCCTCGTGGGCCACCGCCTCCACCGCCACCAGGCTGTTCCCCTGCTCGGCGAAGATCGCCGCCATCTGCGCCAGGCAGGGGGTTTCCCCGCCGTCGATCAGGTCGTCCGGCAGGATGATGCCGAAGGGGTCGTCACCCACCACATGCTTCGCGCAGAGCACCGCGTGGCCGAGACCGAGGGCCTGGGGCTGGCGGACGAAGACGCAGGACACATCCTCCGGCAACACCTCGTTGACCATCTTCAGCAACTCGTCCTTGCCGCTCTTGGCCAGTTCGCTCTGCAGCTCGTAGTTGGCATCGAAATGATCCTCGATCTCCTGCTTCCCCGAGCGTGTGATGAAGATCAGCTCCTTGGCTCCCGCCGCCACCGCCTCTTCGGCCGCGTACTGGATCAGCGGTCGGTCGACCACCGGCAGCATCTCCTTGGGAACCGCCTTGGTGGCCGGCAGGAAACGGGTCCCGAGTCCCGCCACCGGAAACACCACTTTACGAATATTGTTGGTCACCCTCTCCCCCTGACGTGATGGATCCGAGGCAAATCCGCCGGATCATCCCATTGAAACATGACATGTAACCGAATCACTAGACGTCTTCCTCATCACCGAGCCGGCGCGCCTCCTCCTCGAGCATCACCGGGATGTCGTCCTTGATCGGATAGGCGAGCCGGTCGGCCTTGCAGATCAGTTCCCGGGCCTCGCGACGGTAGACCAACGGCCCCTTGCAGACGGGGCAGACCAGGATGTCGAGCAGTTTCTTATCCACGGGGACTCCTATTGAGAAGCGTGAGCAGACGAAGGCGGAAGGCCTCGTCGAAACGGGCGGTCACCGGCACGTACCAGTGACGATTCGCGGCATGGCGGCGGTATTTTACCCCATCCTTCTCGGTCATCAGCACCGCCCGCGAATCGCCGAACTCCAGCTCCCGCGCGGCGAAGGCGTGATGATCGGGAAACGGGTGGCACTCCGCCACCACGCCATAGCGGGCCAGCTCGGCGAAGAAACGCGGCGGATGGCCGATCCCGGCGACGGCGTGGACCGCTTCGCCGCGGAAGGTCTCCAGCGGCCGGCGCAGGGTCTCGTCGAGCAGATTGACCACCTCCGCCACCACCAGTTCCATGGCGAACTCACCGTCGCGGGAGGCGCCGTTGGCGACCACCAGATCGGCCTGCCGCAGCCGCCCGGGCGGTTCGCGCAGCGGCCCCGCCGGCAGCAGGCGCCCATTGCCGAAGCGGCGCGCCCCGTCCACCACCACGATCTCGATGTCCCGCGCCAGGGCGTAGTGCTGCAGGCCGTCGTCGCTGACCACCACGTCGACCGCAAAACGCTCGCGTAGGAGGCGGGCGGCCGCCACCCGGTCGGCCCCTGCCGCCACCGGACAGCCACAGCGGCGCGCCAGCAGCACCGTCTCGTCGCCGACCCGATAGGGATCGCTGTCGGGCCCCACCTCCCGGGGCAACCGCTCCGCCTTGCCGCCGTAACCGCGGCTCACCACCCCCGGCCGATACCCCTCCTCGCGCAGCAGCCGCACCAGCGCCTCGGTGAGCGGGGTCTTGCCGCTACCGCCGACGGTGAGGTTGCCGACGACGATCACCGGCACCCCGATCCGGTGGGCCTTGAACAGACGGACGCGATAGGCAAGGCGGCGCGCCGCCGCGATCGCCGCGAACAGCCAGGAGGGGGGGATCAGCACCCAGGCGAAGGGGTGCCCTCGATACCAGCAGCGTTCGAGAAAACCCGCGATCACGGCTCTCCCGTGCTCTTGGTGGTCAGCGAGATGGCACTGATCCCCAACTGGCCGGCGGCATCCATGGCGCGGATCACCGCCTGATAGGGCGCCTCGGCGTCGGCACTGATCACCAGCGGCCGCTCCGCGGCCTTCTCCCCGGCCACCGCGCGCAACGCATCGCGCAGGGTCTCCAGCTCGCGGTTGACCACCTCCTGCTCGCCGATGAAGTAGCGCCCTTCGCGATTGATCACCAGCTCCAGGGTATCGTCGCGCCGCTCCGCCGGCTCGGCACTCGCCTCGGGCAGCTGGATCGACATCTCCGCCTCGCGGTTGAAGGTGGTGGAGATCATGAAGAAGATCAGCATCAGGAAGACCACGTCGATCAACGGGGTCAGGTTGATCTCCGGCTCCTCGCGGCGCGGCGAGCGGAAATTCATGGCCGCTCCCCGGCGACCTCGGCGCTCACCTCGCGGACGCCCGCCTCACGTTCACCGTGCAGCACCTCCACCAGCTTCAACGCCTCCTGTTCCATCGCCACCACCAGCTCGTCGATGCGGCCGCGAAAATAGCGGTAGAACATCAGCGCCGGGATCCCCACGGTGAGGCCGGCGGCGGTGGTGATCAGCGCCTGGGAGATGCCGCCGGCCAGGGCACCCGGGTCGCCCACCCCGTGGGTGGTGATGGCGGAGAAGACCGAGATCATCCCCACCACGGTGCCGAGCAGGCCGAGCAGCGGGGTGATCGCGGCGATGGTACCGAGGGTGTTGAGGAAGCGCTCCAGCTCGTGCACCACGTGGCGACCGGTCTCCTCGATCGCCTCCTTCATGATCTCCCGCGGGTGCTCGCGGTTGATCAGCCCGGCGGCGAGCACCCGCCCCATCGGGGAACCGGCGCGTAGCTCACGGATCCGCGCCATGTCGAGCTGATTCCCCTTGGCCCACTGCCACACCTGCATGGAGAGCCCCTTCGGCACCACCCGCTGGGTGCGCAACATCCAGAAACGCTCGATGACGATCGCCAACGCCGCCACCGAACAGGCCACGATCGGCGCCATCAGCCAGCCGCCCGCCTTGAGGATTTCGAACACCGCTCTCTCCGCTACGCCAGTCACCAAAGTAGCGAATCATAACGGAATTCACTCCCCCGCCGAAGGGGCGCTCCAGAATTTCCTCCGCGCCTCGCGCCATCCCGGCGGGGGAGGCGCCTGCGGCCCCGGCTCGAAGATCAGCGCCCCGCGCACGGAGCTCAGCAGGATCTCGCTCCCCCGCTCGCGGTAGCGCTCGACCACCGCCGGACGGGGAAACCCGAAGCGATTGCGGTAGCCGACCGAGAACAGCGCGTAGCGCGGCGCCACCTGTTCGATGAAGGCGGCGGTGGAGGAGGTGGCGCTACCGTGGTGGGGCACCTGCAACAGATCGCTGTGCAGAGAACGTCCCCAACGGGAGAGCAGTTGCCGCTCCCCCGCCGCCTCCAGGTCGCCGGTGAGCAGCAGGCTGCCCCATGCGCCGCGCACCTGGAGCACGCAGGACCCGTCGTTGTCCCGCGGCGATACCCCGGTCGGTGGATGGAGGACGCGGAAGGTCACCCCGTCCCACCGCCACCGCTCCCCCGCGACACAGCGCCGCCCGGCCCGCCGGTCGCCGCCGATCACGCTGGCCACCGGCAGCGCCTGCAACAGCGAGGCGACCCCGCCGGCGTGGTCGGCGGCGGCGTGGCTCACCACCAGCCGATCCACCCGCCCGACGCCGCGGCTGCGCAGGTAGGGCACCACCACCGCCCGGCCGGTATCGAAGCCGCCGGCATAGCGCGGCCCGGTGTCGTAGACCAGGGTGTGGCGGGCGGTCTCCACCACCACCGACAGCCCCTGTCCCACGTCCAGCATCGTCGCACGGAAGCGCCCCGCCTCGGGACGCGGCGGCGCGAAGGCGAGCAGCGGCAGCAGCAGCAGCGCGCCGAAACCACGCAGCGGCACCCCGCGGGGCGCCACCAGCAGCGCCGCCCCCAGTGCCGCCAGCACCAACGGCAACGGCTCCGGCGAAGCCATCCGCCACGCCGCCGCCGGCTGCGCCGCCAACCACTCCAGCAGCGGCCACAGCTCACCGAAGGCGTGGTCGGCGAGGTGCAGCAGCAACTGCCCCCCCCGTTCCCAAAGCGGCAGCAGCAGCGCCCCCGTCAGCGCCGGCGGCACCACCGCGACGCTGACCCACGGCACCGCCAGCAGGTTGGCCAGCGGCGCCGCCAGCGACAACTGGCCGAACCACAGCAGCAGCAGCGGCGCCAACCCGACGAAGATCAGCCACTGGGCCCTTCCCCACTTCCGCCACGGAGAGGCGCGCCCACCCTCCCCCCCGCCGCCGATGCCGAGACCGAACAGCAGCACCGCCACCGCCATGAAGGAGAGCCAGAAGCCCGGCGCCAGCACTGCCGGCGGGTCGACCAGCAACACCGCCCCCAGGGCGAGCGCCAATCCCCGCGACGGGGCGACCCGGCGCCGCGCGATCAGCGCCACCATCACCACCGCCACCATCACCAGCGCCCGCCGGGTGGGGATCGAGAACCCCGCCAGGGCGGCATAGCCGCAGGCCGCCGCCAGCGCCACCCACGCCCCGGCGAGCGGCGCCGGCAGGCGCAGCGAGGTCCACGCCGAGCGCGACCAGAGCCAGCGCCCGAGCAGAAAGGCGAATCCCGCCACCAGACCGATGTGCAGCCCGGAAATGGCGATCAGGTGACTGGTGCCGGTGGCGGTGAAGACCTCCCAGGTGGGCCGTTCGATGCCCCCGCGATAGCCCACGGCAAGGGCCGCAAGCACGGCGCGCCGCCCACCCCCGCCCCCCCCTTCGATCCCCTCCGCCAACCGCTGGCGGAAGGCATCGAGCGACCACCAGGGGGCCGCCGACAGCCGCCGGTTGTCCCCGTCGCGAACGTAACCGGTGGCCCCGATCCCCTGCTGGAACAACCACCCCTCGTAGTCGAAACCGCCCGGATTGCTCAGGCCGCGGGGGGACTTCAGCCGCAACCGCAATCGCCACCGTTCGCCCGCCCGCGGGGCGTCGGCGGCATCGAACCATGAGATCCGCGTGCGTAGCGGCGCGACCTCCTCGCCATCCAGCGCGGCGACGTCGAAAACAAACCGTAACCGACGGCCGCTACGCTCCGGGATCGAGGCAACCCGCCCCTCGGCGACCACCCGGGCGCCGTCGAGGGCCGG
The DNA here is from genome assembly GCF_054657215.1 of Endothiovibrio diazotrophicus. Taxonomy (NCBI): domain Bacteria; kingdom Pseudomonadati; phylum Pseudomonadota; class Gammaproteobacteria; order Chromatiales; family Thioalkalispiraceae; genus Endothiovibrio; species Endothiovibrio diazotrophicus. Next base: position 22,899 of record NZ_BAAHXB010000056.1, on the reverse strand, counting down.
ATCGAGCCGCGCCTGGAGGGCGAAATGGGCGTGGAGCGAGGCCCACAGAAAGCCACCCAGCAGTGCCAGCGGCAGACGCAACGGCGGCCGACGGAAAGCCAAAGGAAGCAGCGGCAGCGCCGCCAGCCCCCAAAGAAGGTTGGGCAGTTCCGGCAGCCGGTATAGAATCAGCACCCCGACAAGAAAGGCGAGCGCCGCGGCCACTTCGTTCCTCCGTTGCGGCGCGCCGCGCCTTCAAGGTAGATCCCCATGCCGAAACAGTTGATCAAGCGCTTCATGCCGGATCGCGAGACGATCCGCAACCACAAGCACTTGAGGATCTTCGGCACCCTGCTCCACGACCCCAACCTGTTCCACCTCAACCGCCGCTCGGTGGCCGGCGCCTTCGCCGTCGGGCTGTTCAATGCCTTCGTACCGGTGCCCTTCCAGATGGTGCTGGCGGCGGCCGCGGCGATCCTCTTCCGGGTCAACCTGCCGATCTCGGTGGCGTTGGTCTGGCTCACCAACCCGGTCACCATGCCGCCGGTCTTCTACTTCGCCTACCGGGTGGGGGCGTGGACCCTCGGCCGGGATGTGAGCGGGGCGTTCCACTTCGAGCTGAGCTGGGAGTGGCTGGGCGGCGAACTGGCCGCCATCTGGCAGCCGTTCCTGCTCGGCTGCTTCATCTGCGGCGCGATCGCCGCCCTGGCCGGCTACGCGGCGATCCGGCTGGCCTGGCGCTACCACATCGTGCAGCGGCTGAAGGAGAAGCGGCAGCGGATCGCCGAGCGGCTCCACCGCCACCCGTGAACCGCCACGTCCGGACAAGATTTTCAACCGCAGATTAACGCAGATGGGCGCAGATTTAGAAGAGCAGTGCCGTAAGATGTGCCGAGGGACGAGGCGCACCACTCCGTAGAGGCTGGTGCGCCTCCTGTCGTCGGCACACCCTACGCCTGCCCTCGTTCGGCACGGCGCGCGCGGCGCGCCCTATAGGGCGGCCCGTGGCCGCCGTGCCGAACGGATCTCGCCCACCGACACGATTCCCACCATCCGTTCCGAATGCCACGTTTTCGAATCTGCGTCCATCTGCGTAAATCTGCGGTTGACTTCCGTATTCAATCCCCCGCCGACAGCACCCCGTCCTCGATCCGCCACACCCGCTCCATCCGCGCGGCCAGGGCGGTGTCGTGGGTCACCACCAGGAAGCTGGTCCCCTCCTCCCGGTTGAGTTCCCGCATCAGGGCGTAGACGTGCTCGGCGGTCTTGTGGTCGAGATTGCCGGTGGGCTCGTCGGCGAGCACGCAGCGCGGCCGGGTGACCAGGGCGCGGGCCAGCGCCGCCCGCTGCCGCTCGCCGCCGGAGAGTTCGCCCGGCTTGTGGGCCAGCCGATGGTCGAGCCCGACCCGGCCAAGCATCGCCTCCGCCCGCCGAAGCGCCTCGGCCCCGCGCTCGCCGCGGATCAGCAGCGGCATCGCCACGTTCTCCACCGCGGTGAACTCCGGCAACAGGTGATGGAACTGATAGACGAAGCCCAGCGCCTCGTTGCGCAGCCGCGAACGCTCCCGCTCCTTCATCCGCTGCAACGGCCGGCCGTTGACCCGCACCTCGCCGGCAGTGGGCTGGTCGAGACCGCCCAGCAGATGGAGCAGCGTGCTCTTGCCGGAGCCGGAGGCGCCGATGATCGCCGCCTGTTCCCCCGCGCCGAGGACGAAGTCGACCCCCTGCAGCACCGTCACCTCCAGCCCCCCCTCGCGGAAGCGCTTCTCCAGGCCGAGGCACTCGATCACCGGCTCACTCATAGCGCAACGCCTCCGCCGGCTGGGTGCGCGAGGCGCGCCATGCCGGATAGAGGGTGGAGAGCAGCGACAGCAGCAGCGAGATCGAGGTGATGCGCACCACGTCGTCCCAGTGCAGGTCGGAGGGGAGTTCGGAGATGTAGTAGATGTCCGCCGGCAGGAACTGGATACCGAAGGTGTGCTCGATCAGCGGCACCAGGGTCTCCACGTTGAGCGCCAGCGCCACCCCGCCGACGGCGCCGAGCAGCGTCCCTACCAGTCCGAGCACCGTGCCCAGCACGACGAAGATCGCCATCACCGAGCCGGGGGTGGCGCCGAGGGTGCGCAGGATGGCGATGTCGGCCTCCTTGTCGGTCACCGTCATCACCAGGGTGGAGACGATATTGAAGGCGGCCACCGCGATGATCAGGGTGAGGATGACGAACATCACCGTCTTCTCCGAAGCCACCGCGCGGAAATAGTTGGCGTGGCGCCGGGTCCAGTCGGTGACGCGCACCGCCTCGGGCAGCTCGTCGGCCAGCTGGCGGGCGATCCGTGGGGCGAGGAACAGGTCGTCGAGCTTCAGCCGCACCCCGCTCACCGCCCCGTCCATGCGCAGCAGCTTGTCGGCGTCCTGCATGTGGATCAGCACCAGGCCGCGGTCGTACTCGTACATCCCCACCTCGAAGATGCCGACCAGGGTGAAGCGCTTGAGCCGCGGGATGAAGCCGGCCGGGGTCATGTTGGCCTGGGGGGTGATCACCGTCACCTTGTCGCCGAGGGTCACCCCCAGATTGGTGGCCAGCTCCCGCCCCATCACCATGCCGAACTCGCCGGGGCGCAGATCCTCCATCCGCCCGGCGACCATCTTCCCGCCGACGTCGGAGACCGTCTCCTCCTGCTGCGGCACCACCCCGCGCAGCACCGTGCCGCTCACCTGCTTGTCGCGGCTGACCATCACCTCCTGGCTGATGTAGGGGGCGGCGCCCAGTACGTGGGGGTTCCGCTGCGCCTCTTCGGCCGCCTCGCGCCACCCCTCCAGGCGTCCCCGCCACCCCTCGACGGTGGCGTGGGCGGCCATGCCGAGGATGCGCGCGCGCACCTCCTTCTCGAAGCCGTTCATCACCGAGAGGACGGTGATCAAGGCGGTCACCCCGAGGGCGATGCCGAGCATGGAGCTGAGCGAGATGAAGGAGATGAAGTGGTTGCGCCGCTTGGCGCGGGTGTAGCGCAGACCGATATAGGCTTCGAGGGGGCGGAACATGGGGCCGGATTAAACCACAATCCGGTGACGAAAGCGCGCACGCGCCGTCCGCGATTCAACCGCGGTGCCCTCGTTCGACACGGCGCCCACGGGGCGCCCTATAGGGCGCCCCGTGGGCGCCGTGATGAACGAAACTGCCACGGAAAAAACCACTCCGCCTTCAAACCACCATCAAATGCCCACCCGTCTCGCCCTTAGGCAGGCAACGCACTGGTGATAGAATGCCGGGCTTTCGAAAACCTATAAGGAAATCGCCCACTTCGCGGCGGGTTTCCGGTGGAAACAGAACGATGAGCAACAGCGTAGACGTACGGGTACCCAACATCGGCGACTTCAAGGGCGTGGAGATCATCGAGGTGATGGTCGCCGCCGGCGACACGGTGGCGGCGGAGGCCTCCCTGATCACCCTGGAGAGCGACAAGGCAGCGATGGAGATCCCCTCGCCCCACGCCGGGACCGTGACCGAGGTGAAGGTGAAGGTGGGCGACAAGGTCTCCGAGGGCGATTTGATCGCGACCATGGCCCTCGCCGACGGCGCCGCGGCACCCGCGGTGGCCACGGCGGCGACGCCGGCGGCAGCCACCGACGAGAAGCCCGAGCCGGCCTCACCCCGCTCCGCCGCCAAGGGCGACCTCCACGCCGAGGTGGTGGTGCTCGGCGCCGGCCCCGGCGGCTACACCGCCGCCTTCCGCGCCGCCGACCTGGGGCGCAAGGTGGTGCTGATCGAACGCCACGCCACCCTCGGCGGGGTCTGTCTCAACGTCGGCTGCATCCCCTCCAAGGCGCTGCTCCATGTCGCCCAGGTGATCGACGAGACCCGCGGAATGGCCAAGCATGGGGTCACCTTCGGCGAGCCGAAGATCGACATCGACCAGCTGCGCAGCTTCAAGGAGGGGGTCATCGGCAAGCTCACCAAGGGGCTCGCCACCATCGCCAAGCAGCGCAAGGTGCAGGTGGTGCGCGGCTACGGCCGCTTCACCTCCGCCAACACCATCGCGGTGGAGGGTGAGGAGGGCACCACCACCGTCTCCTTCGACCACGCCATCATCGCCGCCGGCTCCAGCGCCATCGAACTGCCCGGCTTCCCCGGGGACCCGCGGATCATGGACTCCACCGGCGCGCTGGCCCTGGCCGACGTGCCGCAGCGGCTGCTGGTGATCGGCGGCGGCATCATCGGCCTGGAGATGGCCACCGTCTACGCCGCCCTCGGTTCGCGGATCACCGTGGTCGAACTCGGCGACCAGATCATCCCCGGCGCCGACCCCGACCTGGTGCGCCCCCTCTACCGGCGCATCGCCAAGCGCTACGGCAACATCTACCTGAAGTCCAAAGTGACCGGCATCGACGCCAACGAGGCGTGCCTGGTGGCTCACTTCGAGGGGGGCGACGCGCCGCCCACCCAGGAGTTCGACCGGGTGCTGGTGGCGGTGGGCCGCCGCCCCAACGGGCGGGCGATCGACGCCGAGGCCGCGGGGGTGCGGGTCAACGACAGCGGCTTCATCGACGTCGACAAGCAGCAGCGCACCAACGTTGCGCACATCTTCGCCATCGGCGACGTGGTCGGCCAGCCGATGCTCGCCCACAAGGCGACCCACGAGGGCAAGGTGGCCGCCGAGGCGGCGGCCGGCATGAAGAGCGCCTTCGACGCCCGGGTGATCCCCTCGGTGGCCTACACCGACCCGGAGGTGGCGTGGGTCGGCCTCACCGAGACCCAGGCCAAGGCGCAGGGGATCGACTATGGCAAGGGGGTCTTCCCGTGGGCCGCCAGCGGCCGCTCCCTCAGCCTGGGGCGCGACGAAGGGATGACCAAGTCGCTGTTCGACCCGGCCACCGGCCAGCTCCTCGGCGCCGCCATGGTCGGCCCCAACGCGGGCGAGCTGATCGCCGAGGCGGCGCTGGCCATCGAGCTGGGGGCGGACGCCGAGGACATCGGACTGACCATCCACCCCCACCCCACCCTCTCCGAGACCTTTGCCATGGCCGCGGAGGCGTACGAGGGGACGATCACCGATCTCTACATCCCGAAGAAGCGGGGGTGAGCGGTGCCCCCGTTTGACACGGCGCGCGCGGCGCGCCCTGGGAGCCTATCGGGCTATGGGGGATCGAGTCGCGGGAGCGGGAGGGCGGTGCCGGATTTTCGAAAGTCCGAGGAGAATAGTAAGCTATTTGACGAGGATTTTCGGAAAGCCGGTGCCGTCATCCCGCTTTCGCGGCCGATTCATCCATAGTCCGACAGGCTCCCATAGGGCGGCCTGCGGCCGCCGTGCCGAACGGAAAGCCTCCCGGACACGCCGCCCTCCGCCGTCACCGCCCCCCCCCTGTTGCCGCGGAAGCATCGGTATTTCACTAAAAAGTAATTTTCTTGGCCTGAAGGGCGGATATCCGAAAATATACCTACGAAAAACAAAAACCCCTTCCGGCAGGCCGAAAGGGGTTCATTTCAAGCAACTCGTCCAATCTCATTATTTGGTGGGTTGGAACGGAGCTCCCTTCACCTCGAACCACCGAAAAAGTCATCAGCGAAGGGAACGCCGCTCCTGGGTGCCACTATAACCGATTTTCCCGCTGAGGGAAGGGGACCGGAGGGGGTTTTCGAGGTCAGGGAATCGCGTAACTGTACTGCAGCCACCCGCTCCGCCCGGGCTGGGTCAGGTTCCCGCGATAGGTATCGACCGTCGCCAGCGCCTGCACCTCGTCGTCGAACAGGTTCTCCACCCCGAACCGCAGGGTTCCCCCTTTGGCGCCGAGGTCGAAGCGGCTGAGGCCGAGGCTGACGGTGGTGTAGTCGTCGAGCGGCGCGGTGCCGCCACCGGGCCAGCCGGCGCGATCGCCGACGTGGTTGAGCCGCGCGCTGAGCTGCCACTCGGGGGCGAGCCGGCCGTCCAACGTGACGTTGGCGAGCCAGCGGGCGGAGCCCCCCACCGGCTTGCCGGTAGGCCGGTCCACCGAGTCGAGGAAGGAGAGGTTGGCGCCCAGCCGCCAGTTGGCGGCGAACCGCCGCTCCCACTCCGCCTCCGCCCCCCGCTGGCGGATCTCCCCCAGATTGCGGTAGCGATCGGGGCCGGCCACCTCGGAGATCAGGTCCTGCAGCTCGGTGTTGAAGACGGTGAGCTGGAAGCGGGTGTCGGACACCCGGTAGATGTAGCTCAGCTCCAGCGAGCGCAGGGTCTCCGGTCGCAGCCGCCGGCCATTGCGCGTACCGTCGAACAGCTCGCCGAAGGTGGGGGGACGAAACGCCTCGGCGTATTGCCCCTTGAACAGGTGGCGGTCGTCGTGGCGCCACACCGCCGCCAGGCGCGGGGTGATGCTGTCGCCGACGTCACTGTAGTCGTCGTAGTGGATGCCACCGGTCAGCTCCAGCCGCTCGCCGATCCTCCACTGGTCCTGCACGGTGGCACTGACCAGCTTGCGGTCGGCGCCCTCCGGCAGGCCTGCGGTCCGTGCGTTGTAGGGAAGGATCGTCGCCCCGTTCTCCGCATAGCTCGATCCGGTCACTTCGCTACGGGCGTAGCCGAGGCCGAACAGCCACTGGTGATCGGTCCAGCCGTCCCAGGTGAGAGAGGCCTCGGCACCGGAACGGCGCAGGTCGCTGCTGCGCTGATTGACCACCCCTTCGGGCGGGGCGAGCGGCACCGGGGCGCCGGGAGGAGGCGCCGGCAGGGAGGGTGGGATGCGGGTGGGGTAGCCCGGCGGCACCAGCACCACCTCGGGGGAGTCGTCGCTGAACGCCTGGTGGTAGAGGCGGGTCTGCAGGTCGAGGTCATCGGCCAGCGCCCACCCCTTGTCCAGGCTGAGCGTATGGTGACGGGTGACGCCGATGGCGAGGGGATCCGGCGGCGGCAGGGCGCTGCGCCCGAACCAGGGGCCGTGTTCCATGCGGGTGTACTGGGAGAGCAGGCGGAAGCCGTTGAACTCGGCGCCGAGGATCGCCACCCCATCCCCCTCGCGATCGTCGATCGGTCCGGGGGCGTAGCTGTAACCGGTGGTGGTGAAGGCGTCGGGCCCGGAGTCGATGCGCGAGCCGTCGCCGGACCAGCGGGAGAGGTCGCCGAAGAGCTTCAGCTTGCCCGACGGGGAGCGCCAGCTGGCATATCCGCCGCCGCCCGCGCTGTCGTGACTGTCGAAGCGCAGATAGACCCCCTGCCCCTCCTGGCGGGTGACCACGTTGACCACGCCGGCGTAGGCGTACTCGCCATAGAGCGCCGAGCCCGGCCCGCGATAGACCTCGATCCGCTCGACCATCGCCACCGGCAGTTGCATCACCCCGGGGGCGTAGCCGTTGAGGTCGTTGTTCATCGGCACCGAGTTGAGCATCACCTTGAGGTTGCCGGAGTGCAGGGTCTGGCCGACGCCGCGCATCAGCACCAGCGGCTCGCCGAAGTTGTTGCGGGTGATCTCCACCCCGGAGACCAGCCCGAGGGCCTGCCAGACGGTGGCGATCCCCCGGGACTCCAGCTCCTCGCCACGCAGCACGGTGACCATCCCCGGCACGTAGTCGGTGTTCATCCGGTTGCGGGTGGCGATCTCGGTCACCTCCTCCAGGGTGTCGAGCAGGGCGGCCAGCTCCGCCGCCTCATCGGCGGCGGGCGCGTCGGCCGCCGGGGCGCCGCGGGCCAGCAACCCCAGCGCGATCGAGAACAGAACGGTGGTGGAACGTCTCATTGTCATTGGGCTATACCACGGGCGGGACGCGCCCGACCTCTCGTCGAGGGAAGGAACGGAAGGGGCACTATACCGCAGGCTCTCCGGCCCGTGGATTGTGGACCACCCGGTTGCGCCCGTCGCGCTTGGCCCGGTAGAGCATCTCGTCGGCCGCCCGCAACAGATCGGCGAACGGCAGGCTGCGTTCGGGGCCGAGGGTGGCCGCGCCGACGCTGACGGTGACCTCCGGCCCGGCCGTCGAGCCGCCGTGGGGGATCGCCAGCCCGGCCACCGCCCGCCGACACGCCTCGGCCACCTTCCGCGCGCCGTCGCCGGCGGAGTTGGGGAGGACGCCGGCGAACTCCTCGCCACCGTAGCGGGCGATCAGGTCACCGGGCCGCCGGGTCGCCCCCTCCAGGGCAGCGGCCACCCGACGCAGGCAGTCGTCCCCTTCCAGGTGGCCGTGGAGGTCGTTGTAGGGCTTGAAGTGGTCGATATCGATCATCAGCAGCGACAGCGACTGGCCATCGCGCCGCGCCCGCCGCCACTCCCGCTCCAGCACCTCGTCGAAGCAGCGCCGGTTGGCCACCCCGGTGAGGCCGTCGACCATCGTCAGGCGCTGCAGGCGGTCGCGCTTCGACTTCAGCTCCAGGTGGGTGCGCACCCGCGCCCGCACCACCGCCGGGCTGAACGGCTTGCCGATGTAGTCCACCGCCCCCAACTCGAAGCCCAGCGCCTCTTCCTCCGCCTCGCCCTTGGCGGTGAGGAAGATCAGCGGGATGTCGCGGCTCTCCGGCACCTCCTTCAGCCGCCGGCACACCTCGTGGCCATCCATCTCCGGCATCACCACGTCGAGCAGGATCAGGTCCACCCCGCGCATCCGCACGATCTCCAGGGCCTGGGCGCCGCGGGTGGCGAAGAGTACCTCGTGCTCCCCCTCCAGTACCGCCGCCAGGTTCTGGATCACCCCGGGACTGTCGTCGACGATCAGCACCGTCGCCTTGCCGTTGCTCTCATTCATCACGCTGTACTCCCAAGGCAACTCTGATTGAACCGCAGATTAACGCAGATTTCCGCAGATGGGCCCCCGGTCCAATCCGCGGAAATCCACGTCAATCTGCGGTTGAGTCTCTCGATGGGGTGAGCCGTTGCCCCCCAAGCTCCACCCCCAGGTGTCGTGCGATCCGCGGCAGCCGCTCCCGAGCCTCGGCGAACGCCAGCCGCTCGACCGCGTCGTTCAACTCCGCCAACGTGCCGGCCAACCCCTCGTCGGCGGCATGATCGCCACCGACGAGGCTGGAGCGGAGCCGTTGCAGGACGTTGTAGGCGCGGGTGTTGTTCTCCGCCAGGTGGGCATCCAGTTCCCGCAGCAGCCCCGCCGCCGCCTGCGGATCGCCGCCCGCCGCCGCCGCGGCCGGCGGCGGCGGGGGCACCGCCTCCTGCCACCCCTCGATCCCGCGCAGCACCTCGTCGAGCCGCCCCTCCAGGCGCGCCAGCGGCTCCGCCCAGCCACCGCCATCGATCACCGCCCGTTCCAGCAGGCGCGCCGCCTCGGCCAGCTCCACGGCGGCGATGTTGGCCGCCTCCCCCTTGAGGGTGTGGATGCGCGCCTTCGCCTCCTCCAGGCTGCCCACCGCCAGGGTAGCGCGGATCCGCGCCGAGCTCTCGCGGTTGGCGTTGAGGAACTGACGTAGCACCCGCCCGAGCAGCTCGCCGTTGCCGGAGGAGAGGCGCAGCGCCCGCGCGCCGTCGACGCCGGGGATCCGCGGCGCCCCGCCCGGCGGTGCCGGCTCGGCGGCGTGGACGGGGGCGGAGGCGGGGGCGGTCGCCGGCAACCAGCGCCGCAGCACCTCCAGCAGCCGCTCCTCGGTCACCGGCTTGCTCAGGTAGTCGCTCATCCCCGCCTGCCGGCAGCGCGACTCGTCGCCGGACATGGCGTGGGCGGTCATCGCCACCACCGGCAGGTCGCGCAGGCGCTCCTCCGCGCGCAGCCGGCGGGTCGCCTCGAAGCCGTCCATCACCGGCATCTGGATGTCCATCAGCACCAGCGAGAAGCGCCCCTCGCGCAGCCGCCCCAGGGCCTCCGCGCCGTTGACCGCCACCTCCGCCCGCAGGCCGAGCCGGCGCAGCAGCTCCAGCGCGATCTCCTGGTTGATCGCGTTGTCCTCCACCAGCAGCACCGGTGCCGCGGCGAGCGGGAGCTCGGGCGGCGCATCGAGCGGATCGTCGCAGGCCGGTTCGGGCGGCGCCCCCGCCGTCGGCACCTCGACCGCGTCCAGCGGCACGGTGAAGTGGAACCGACTCCCCTCGCCGAGCCGGCTCTCCACCGCGATGCTCCCGCCCATCAACTCCACCAGCCGGCGGCAGATCGCCAACCCCAGGCCGGTGCCGCCGTAGACCCGGGTGGTGGAGCTGTCGGCCTGGATGAAGGGCTGGAACAGGCCGGGGATCTTCGCCGGATCGATGCCGATGCCGCTGTCGCGCACCACGAAGCGCAGTACCGAGCCGTGCTCGTCCGCTGGTTCCACGGCGACCGCCACCGCCCCCTCGGCGGTGAACTTCACCGCGTTGTGGACCAGATTGAGCAGCACCTGGCCGATGCGCAGACCGTCGCCATGGACCCACGGCGGTACCCCCGGCGCGATCTCGAAGTGCAGCGCCACCCCCTTGCGCCCGGCCTCCTCGCCGACCACCCCCGCAACCCGCCGGAACAGCTCCTCGACGGCGAAGTCGACCCGCTCCAGGGCCATCCGCCCCGCCTCCATCTTGGAGAGATCGAGGAGGTCGTTGATCACCGCCAGCAACGAGTCGCCGGCGCCGCGGATCTTCTCCAGGTAGTCGCGTAGCTTGGGCTCCATCTGCCGCTTCAGCGCCAGCGAGGTGAGGCCGATCACTGCGTTCAGCGGGGTGCGGATCTCGTGGCTGACGTTGGCCAGGAAGTCCCCCTTCGCCCGATTGGCCTGTTCGGCCGCCTCCTTCCCCCGGTGCAGCGCCCGCTCCGCCTCGCGCCGCTCCCGCTGCAGGCGCTGGATCAGCAGATAGACCGAGCCCCACAAGACGACCAGCAGGGCCAGGACGATCAGGTATTGGCCGACGATGTTGCGCCCCATGTCGTCACGCAACCCGCGGTAGAGCCGGTCGCTGACCCAGAAGTGGGCGACGCCGAGGAGATCGAAGCTGGGCTGGGCGAACAGCGGCACCTCCACCGGGAAGCAGTCGTCGCAGTCGTCGACCCCGCGGTGCAGGTCGAGGGAGCCGCGCGGCGCCCCCACCACCCCGTAGTCGAGTTCCAGCGTCACCCGCTCGATGAACGGCGCGCCGCTGGCCGGGTCGGTGAAGGCGAGCGCCTGATCGATGGCGTCGACCAGCCCCTCGCTGTGCGCAGAGCGGGCGGCGTGGGTAACGGCATCGGCGATCGGCCGCGCCTGGGCGTTGGAGAGCAGTTCCGCCTGGGAGTGCGCCTCGGCGCGCAACCTCGGTTCCATCACCCCGTGCCAATAGAGCTTCATGAGTAGCCCCATGATCACGGCGAGGAGCAGGAAGGCGGCGGCGACATGGCGGTGGATGTGCTGCATCACGACCCCTCCCCGACCCGTTTGGCGATGCGGATGAAGAACGAGCGGAGGTTGATCCCGCTCGCCTCCAGGGAGTGCGGGTTGACGTAGGGCCGCACCTTGGCGGCGATGAACAGCCCTGCCGCCACCCCCTCCTCGACGTGGCCGCGGATCGGCGAGAAGAGCAGGATGCGGTGGCGTCGGGCGAAGTCGATCAGCCGGCCGAGACCGCCGCCGACCGGCTCCTCGGTGATGAAAACCGCCGCGGGTCTCTTCTCCTCGAAGGCGGCGAGCGAGGGGTCGTCGCTGAGCACCGCCTCGATCGGCAGACCGCGGATCTCGCCGGCGCCGGTGAGCCGTCCGGCCAGCTCCTCGGCGCGATCGCGGTCATGGGTATAGTAGAGGATCAGGGTGAGGCGGCCGTCGGGGCCACGCTTCTCCTCGATCGAGGTGTCGGCGCCGAGGGTGGTGCGGAAGAGTTTGATGCCGATGGTGGTACGGCGGTCGAGCTCCTCGTCGGCCAGCGCCGGGAGGGTCGCGAAGGCGGGCAGGAGGAGCAGCCAACAGACCAGCGCGACGACCGAGATCGCCTTGCCGGTACGCCGGGATTGGCGTGTTTGTCGGCCCATTCGCACTCCCCGATTGGCGGCCGGCGCCAGCCGTGCCGCTCACCGCGAGGGAGCGGCGCCCATGGGCGCCGTCCCTCGCCTTGTACCGCCGGCAGATGCGCGGCGGGCTAGTTCACGTCGTTGGTACGCACACAACGGGCATAGTTGTAGATGCCGATCACATCCCCCTGAGGACCGTGGCCGACGCCGGCGTAGACCGACGGGTCGCCGCTCTTCGGATCGCTGCGCTGGGCACCGGCGCCATGGACGTCCATCAGCTGGTCGTTGAAGTAGCCGCGCGCCTCGCCGAAGGCGAGATAGGCGGCGTATTCGCTGTTGGGGCCGTCGTTGTGGGTGGTGCCACTCCAGAAGTAGGGGTAGTTGGCCACCCCGCTGGCGTTGATGCCGTCGGCCAGCAGGGTGGTGCTGAACAGCGAATCGATCGCCGCCGAGTTGGTCGCGTCGGGCGAGCGGCTGTAGTCGATGAGGCTCTCCAGCTCCTTGGCGTTGGGCAGCCGCCAGTCGCTGTAGCCGGCGTATTCCAGCCCCTCGCACCAGGCCAGCGCCTGCTCCCAGTTCACCGCGCCGTCAGCGGCGTCGCCGACGCCGAAGGAGCCGCTGTCGGACTGCAGCCACATCAGCCCGGTGGCCTGATCGCTGATGGTGCCGTCGCCATTGTCGCTGAACAGGTTGATGCCGTAGCTGGTGTTGCCGCGCACGTAGCGCACGAAGCGGCCGTTGCTGTCCATCTGACCGCCGTAGGGGTAGCCCTTGATCCGGCCGTCAGCGAAGTTGACGCCGAAGGCGGTGGCGCTGTCGCCGATGGTGGTGCTGGTGTAGACCGTGCTCGACCAGTACTGGGCATCGATGTAGCGCTCGCCGGCGGCGGTGTCGCCGTAGGCGAAATAGAAGTAGTTGGTGTCGATGTACGGTGCCGCATCGTCGGGCAGGACGCTGTAGGTGGAGTCCGAGGTGCCGGTGGCACCGCTGAACTCGATCAGCGAATAGAGCTCCTTGACGGTCGGCAGGCGCCAGTCGCTGTAGCCGGCCAGATTGAAGCTGGCGGCGTAGTCGGAGGCGTCGCTGAAGGTCATCTTGTCGTTGACGTCGATCACCCCGTCGCCGTTGAAGTCCGGGTCCTGCTGCCACATCAGGCCGGTGACGTTATCGGTGACGGTGCCGTCGCCGTTGTCGGTGTAGCTGGGTTGATTGCCGGAGTATTGGGCATCCTGACCGTAGAACGCCTCGCCCGAGCGGGGCGGGGTGGTGAGGCCGGAGGTGTCGCCGTAGAAAGCACTCTGGTTGGTATCGACGATGGGGTAGCCGTTGGCGACTCCGGAGGTGTCGGAGGCGTCGCCCGTGTCGGTGCCGCTGGTGCCGGAATCGCTGGTGCCGCTATCGGTGCCGGCGTCGCTCTCGCTGAGATCGACCAGCTCGAAGAGGAACGCGTCGCCGTCGATCAGTTGCAGCGCGGCGACATACCACTGCTCGCCCACCAGCAGCCGGGAGATGGTCAGACCGCCGCTGTCGGGGTCGAACACCGCGTCCGGCGAAGCGGAGGGCGTCGCCGGCTGGAGGGTGGCGGAGTCGAGCGCCAGGGTGATCGGGTCGAACCCCTCGACCCGCAGCGACAGCGAATAGCGGCCGTAGGCGCCGGCATCCAGCTCCGGCAGGAAGATCTCCTGGGTGACGCCGTCGTAGCTGGCGTAGTCGGTCGGCGCCGCCCCCGAAGTGTCGGTGGGCGTGTCGGTCGGCACGTCGCTGCCCGTGGGCGGGGCGGAGGCCCCCTCCGGAACACACGACATCTGGCTCTCGAGCAGCGCGCAGCTGCCGGCAACCGTGCCGTTGGGGGTGTCGAAGCTGCAACTGGCCCCGCTACTCTGACCGTCGCAGGCGGTGATCGCCTCGGCCGGCGGCTCGCCGCCGGCGGGGGCCGTATCCGCGCCGTGGGCGCTCCCCATACCCCCGCAGAGCAGCGCCGCGGCAACCCCCTGCCACACCTTGGAATGCTGGAATTTCATCGTGTTCTCTCCCCTTTGGTCATGCTTCGGGTGGCAGCGGGGACAGGAGGTGGTCTCCCGTTCCCCGCCCCCGTCAGTAGTTCTCGGCGTTGTTGCCGGTGGCGACGTCGCTGGTGCGCACACAGCGGGCGTAGTTGTAGATGCCGACCACATCCCCCTGGGGGCCGTGACCGACGCCGATGTAGCCCGACGGGTCGCCGCTCTTCGGGTCGCTGCGCTGGGCACCGGCACCGTGGACGTCGTCGAGGCTGCCGTTGAAGTAGCCACGGGCCTCGCCGAAGGCGACGTAGGCGGCGTAGTTGCCGCTGGGGCCGTCGTCGTGGGTGGTGCCGCTCCAGTAGTAGGGGTAGTTGGCCACCCCGCTGGAGTTGATGCCGTCGGCCAGCAGGGTGGTGTCGAACAGCGGGTCGATCGCCGCCGAGTTGGTCACGTCGGGCGAGCGACTGTAGTCCACCAGGCTCTGCAACTCCTTGACGTTGGGCAGCCGCCAGTCGTCATGACCGGCGTACTCCAGCCCCTCGCACCAGGCGAGCGCCTGCTCCCAGTTCATCGCCCCGTCGCCATTGTCGCCGGAACCGAAGGCGCCGCTGTCGGACTGCAGCCAGGTCAGGCCGGTGGCCTGATCGCTGATGGTGCCGTCGTCGTTGTCGCTGAACAGGTTGTTGCCGTAGTCGGGGTTGCCGCGCACGTAGCGCACGAAGCGACCGTTGCGCTCCGCCTGATTGCCGTAGGGATAGCCCTTGATGCGGCCGTCGGCGAAGTTGACGCCGAAGGCGGTAGGGTTGCCGCCCATGGTGTTGCTGCCGTAGACCGTGCTCGACCAGTACTGGGCGTCGATGTAGCGCTCGCCGGCGGCGGTATCGCCGTAGGCGAAGTCGAAGTAGTCGGTATCGAGGTAGGGATCGGCGTCCGCCGGCAGGGTGGTGTAGGAGCCGTCGGAGATCCCGGTGGAGCCGCTGAAGTCCATCAGCGAGTAGAGTTCCTTGATGGTCGGCAGGCGCCAGTCGTCGTAACCGGCCAGATTGAAACTGGCGGCGTAGGCGATGGCGTCGCCGAGGGTCATCTTGTCATCGACGTCGATCACCCCGTCGCCGTTGAAGTCCGGCGTCTGCTGCCACATCAGGCCGGTGACGTTGTCGGTGACGGTGCCGTCGCCGTTGTCGGTATAGCTGGGCGGGTTGCCGGCGTAGTCGGCATCCTGGCCGTAGAAGGCGTCGCCCGGCTGCGCCGCACCGGAGAGCGTGCCGGCGTTGCCGTAGCGGGTCTGCTGATGGGTATCGACCAGCGGATAGCCGCTGGCCACGCCGGCGGTGCTCAGCGGATCGCCGTCGGAGGAGCCGTCGTCGCCCTGGTCGCCCTGGTCGCTGCCATCGACGTCATCCGGGGCATCGGTCTCGCTCAGGTTGACCAACTGGAAGCGGAAGCCGCCGCCGCCCTCCATCCGGTGCAGCTCGGCGGAGTACCAGCGCTCGCCCACCTGCACCTGCGGGATGGTCAGGCCACCGCTCTGCGTGTCGAACATTGGGCCGCCCTGGCCGGAGCCGTCCACCACCTGGACCGACGAGGGGTCGAGGGAGAGGACCAGCGGATTGGTGCTGACCACCTGCAGCGACAGCGCGAAGGTGCCATAGCCGCCGGCGTCGATCTCCGGCAGGTAGATATCGTTGTGGTCGGCGCGGAAGCCGGGGTGGCGACCCGATCCGTCGGCGGTGGTCTGGGATCCGTCGCCGGTCGGCGGGTTCGTACCGCCGGGCCCCTGCGGCTGGTCGCCCTGGCCGCCATCGGCGGACGGGCCCTGGCCGGTTTGACTCTGCGCGCCGGTCGGGGAAGGGGCGGAGCCGTCCGCCAGCGGCTGGAGTGGATCACTGCCAGTGGGCGACGACTGGGACTGCCCGCCATCCGGAGTGGCGCCGCCGGCCGGGGTGGAACCGCCGCCCGACGGGGTGCAGGCGAGGGTCGATTGGACGCTGGAACAGACCCCGCTCACCGTGCCGACGGGGGCCTCGAAGCTGCAACTGGCGCCGCTCGAAAGGCTGGCGCAGGCGTTGATCGCCGGCACGGGCGGCGTGCCGGCGGTCGGGGTACCGGTCGGCCCCAAATCCGCGCCGAAGGCCGCACCCGCGCCGCCACACAGCAGCGTCACCGCCGCGCTCAACCAAAGCCTGGATTCAGGACGTTTCATCGCTCTCTCTCCTCAGGATCGCTCGGTGGCGGAGACGGATTTCATGGGACCGGCTCCACCCGGTGGTCTCTCCCTTGCGGGGTTACCCAGGAGAAAGCAGTCGTCATGCCAACAACACATATACCAACAAAAACATATTGTTATGATTCCTTTCCGGCAATCGGGATCACTATCGTATAGGCATCATCACCCACCTATTCGCCGATAGCGCCTATATCGCCTATAGATCGCCTAAGGGCTACGGCAGCCGATAGAAGGCCCAACGCCGCTCCCCCTCGCGCACCAGCCGCCCCTCGCGGTGGAGCTTCTTCAACAGGTAGGAGGCGCGCTGGTGGGCGACGCCGAGGAGCGCCTGGCAATCGCGGTTGGTGATCCGTCCGACCTGCGCCAGGTGATCGAGGATGCGCGCCTCGTCCTGCTCCCCGCCGCCGAAACCGGCGGGCGCGCCGAAGCCGCTCATGTCAACGCCGCTTGCCGGGATCGCGGGAAGCGACCCGGTCGCCGGGGCGCGGTACGCCTCCGCGACCGGCGCGGTGGGAGGGAGGGGGGGACGGGGCGCCGGGGCATCGATGAAGTGGAGGTGACGACTCTGGATCGGTGCCCCGCCACTGCTGATCAGGGCGAACTCCATCAGGTTCTTCAGCTCGCGGATGTTGCCGGGGAAGCGGTAGGCCTGCATTGCCGCCATCGCCTCGCCGGAGACCCGCGGCTCGGCCACCCCCATCTCCTCGCCGAGGAGCTTGAGGAAGTGCTCCGCCAGCAGCGGGATGTCGTCGAGCCGCTCGCGCAACGGCGGCAGCCGCACCACGTAGCCGGCGAGGCGGAAGTAGAGGTCGCGGCGGAACGCCCGCTCCTCCACCGCCAGCTCCAGGTCGACGTTGGTGGCGGCGATCACCCGCACGTCGATGCGCCGGCTCTTCGCCCCGCCCACCGGGGTGACCTCGCCATCCTCCAGCACCCGCAGCAGCTTGGCCTGCAGGGTCAGCGGCATGTCGCCCAGCTCGTCGAGGAACAGGGTGCCGCCGTCGGCCTGTTCGAACCACCCCTTGCGGTTGTCCAGGGCACCGGTGAAGGAGCCCTTGAGGTGGCCGAAGAAGGCGGAGTCGGCCAAGTCGTGGGGGATCGCCGAGCAGTTCACCGGGACGAAGGGCCCCGCCGAGCGTCCGCTGCCGAAGTGCAGCGCGCGGGCCACCAGTTCCTTGCCGGTACCGCTCTCGCCGAGCACCACCACGTTGGTGCGGTCGGCGCGGTGGAGCCGGCGGATCTCGTCGAGGATGCGCAGCAGCAGCGGGCTGCGACCGATGAACGCCGCCACCCCCCAGCGCTTCGCCTCCCGCTCGGAGAGCGCGGAGAGCCGCGCCCCGGTCACCTCCAGACTCTCCTCGGCACGGTGGCGGCGGGCCATCTCCTCCTCCAGTTCGCGGTTGAGCCGGGCCAGCTCGGCGTTGCGGCTCTCCAGGTCGAGGCGCTGACGACGCAGGGTGAGGTGGATCTCGATCCGCGCCAGCAGCTCCGCCCGCTCCACCGGCTTGGTCAGGTAGTCCACCCCACCCGCCTCGAAACCGGTCACCTTGTCGACGGTGTCGGTCAGCGCACTCATGAACAGCACCGGGATATCGGCGGTGGCCGCCCCCGCGCGCAGCCGCCGGCACAGCTCGTAGCCGTCCATCCCTGGCATCATCACGTCGAGCAGCACCAGATCCACCGGCCGTCGCGCCACGATCTCCAGGGCCTGCTCGCCGCCGGTGGCGAAGAGCACCTCGTGGCGTGCCTCCAACATGCCGCTGAGCAGTTGGATGTTGCCGGGGCTGTCATCGACGATGAGGATGCGGGAGAGACTCATGGCGGCGGATTCACGGTGGTGGAGGGAGAGCCGATGGTAACCGGATCTATAGGCGAACCCATAGGCGGTATCGGCATTCATCGTCCCATAGACGCCTATGTGCATTCGGCACATCGACTCAACCGATTGATTTCATTGAACAGATAACCCTGGCACGACTTCTGCCCCGCTCCCCCCGCAAACCGCCCAATGCGACATCCACCAAGGAGCGAACCATGCGCACCCTCCCCCTGACCCTGCTGAGCCTGTCGGCCGTGCTGACCTCGCTCCCCCTCTCGGCGGCCCGCGCCGCCGAGCTCTCCGCGCCGGCGATCGCGGTGAGCGGCAACGGCGACACCGTGGGCCTGAGCTGGGACGCCGTGGACGGGGCCGGCGGCTACCGCCTCCACTACACCCCCTACCCCTACGACGCCGCCAACGGCATCGACACCCTGGACCTGGGCGACCGGCGCCAACTGGAGACCACCCTGTGGGACGGCGCCGCCTACTACGTGGCGCTGGAGGCCTACGACGGCGAACGCACCAGCGACTACTCCAACGTCGAGCACTTCACCGCCGGAGCCGAGCGCATCGCCTTCACCAGCGCCGCCGGCAGCGCCTACGGCCTCACCCTGATCACCCCGCTGGCCGCCACCGACACCTACCTGCTCGACGACAGCGGCGAGATCAAGCACCAGTGGGCGAGCGACTACACCCCGGCACTGTCGGCCTACCTGCTGGAGGACGGGCATCTGCTGCGCACCGGCAACGACGGCAGCGGCTACTTCAACGAAGGGGGCAAGGGGGGGATCATCGAGGAGCTCGACTGGGACGGCAACGCGGTATGGCGCTTCCGGTACGGCGACGAGAGCAAGACCCTGCACCACGACATCGAACGGCTCGACGACGGCCACATCCTGGCGCTGAGCTGGGAGCAGCGCGACACCCTGTGGAGCGAGGTGATCGTCGAGATCGCACCGAGCGGCAGCGACGGCGGCGAGGTGGTGTGGAGCTGGGACGTGATGGACCACCTCGACGAACTGGGCCTCGACACCGCCAGCGCCACCACCGAGGACTGGATCCACCTCAACGCCATCGACTACAACCGCGCCACCGACCGGATCCTGGTCAGCAGCCGCAGCCACAACCAGCTGTGGATCATCAACAAGGCCGACGGCAGCATCGCCGCCATCTCCAGCGTCGCCACCACCGGCCAGCACGACGCCGCCTGGATCGACGACAGCCGCGCCGACAGCGACATCACCGTCTTCGACAACGGCTCGCGCTACTCGCGGGCGCTGGAACTCAACCCGCAGATGGACACCATCGTCTGGAGCTACGGCAACGCCGACGACGAGTACTTCTTCAGCAACCACATCTCCGGCGTGCAGCGGCTGGAGAACGGCAACACCCTGGTGTGCAGCGGCGTCGAGGGGGTGATCTTCGAACTGGACGGCGAGGGCAACCGACTGCGCGAATACACCAACCCCTACGGCTCCACCACCCCGCGCGGCACCATCACCGAGCTGTTCCGGGCGGAAAAGTACGCCAGCGGCTACACCCCCTACTTCTGAGGCCCGCCCCCCGGTAGGTCGGCGATACCTCGCCGACGCAAACGGAGGCACTTGCGGAAAATCCCGCGCCGAACCCCACCGAACGACACGACCCGCTCGGAAAACGCACCGCGGCCCCATCTCCGCTGCCTCTTGGGCACTCTGGAAAGGAACGCGGAGAACGCAAAGGCGCAAAGGTCGCGGAGAAGAGCGGCGAGGCGGGGCGCCCAAATCGAACGCCGGTGCCTGCGGAGAGGCCGACGGCGGCCACGCTCGCCACCCCCACCCTTGCGGGAATCCCATCCCTCAACCACACTGCACCGCGAATGCATCGCAACGGAGCCACACCGTGAAGACCGCCACCATCCCCTCCCTGCGGGTGGAGCCCGAGCTGCGCAAAGCCGCCGAAACGATCCTCGAAGAGGGCGAGACCCTCTCCGGCTTCGTCGAACAGGCCCTGCGCGAGCAGATCCAGCGGCGCCGCAACCAGCGCGAATTCATCGCCCGCGGCCTCGCCGCCCGCGAGGAGGCGCGGCGCAACGACGACCACCGCACCACCGAAGAGCTCCTCGACGAACTGGACCGGGCGCTGGAGCAGGCGATCCAGCGCAAGGGCGCCAAGCGATGAGCTACCGGGTACGCCTCACCCCCCACGCCCAAGAGACGCTGAGCGCGCTCTACCACCCCCTCGCCGAAGAGGACCCGGCAACGGCGCGAGAGGCCCGCGAAATCATCGCCAAGGGCCTCGCGCTCCTCCGCGACCTCCCCTTCACCTGCCGCAAGGCCGACCCCGACAACCCCTTCCTGCGCGAACTCCACCTCCCCTTCGGCGACACCGGCTGCGTCGCCCTGTTCGAGATCGAAGACCGCACCACCCTCACCCTCCTCACCGTCCGCCCCCTGCGGGAAGAGGATTACCACTAGCACGACGCCCCCTGTAGGAGCGGCCCCCAGGCCGCGATCGGTGCGAAGTGAGGCGCTCACGCCCGCCCCGGAACCAGAAACGGCGCCATCGCGGCCTAAGGGCCGCTCCCACAGGACACATCGGTAGTCCACCTGATGAAACGCAACCGCCCCGCCACCATGCTGCTCTCCGAGGAGGAGTACGCGAGACTGACCACCGCCGCCGAGGTCCGGGAGACGCGCCCCGGCAACGGCGCCCTCGACGGGTTCCTCGCCGATCAACCGCCCGGGGAGCTGGATGAAGAGGGGCTCGCGGCACGGATGATAGAGCTGCGCGGAGACTGGGGCGACGAGTGACCCTCACCGGGGACGGCGGATTCGAACGGGTAGAGGGTCTGGAAGTCGTACACCTCCGATCTTGACGCCCCTCGTCCGAGACGCGCTACCATCGACACCAGGATCCGGCCCGACCGGACGAAACCGATAACGACAACGACAACGACAACGACGCCAGGGACCCCGGCATGGCCCACCGCTACGACGTATTCATCAGCCACCGCGGCGAAAACAAGCCGTGGGTGCGCACCCTCGCCGACAACCTCGAAGTCCTCGGCTTCCGCCCCTTCCTCGACGAACGGGAGCTGATCCCCGGCGGCTCGGTCCCCGAGCAGCTCCAGCGGGCCCTGGCCGACTCCGCCGCGGGCCTGGTGGTGGCCACCCCGGAGTCCTTGGAGTCGGGCTGGGTGCGGGACGAGATCGACGCCATGGTGAGCCGCAGGAACCGCGACCCCGAGTTCCGCCTCATCCCCCTCACCTTCGGCACCGTCCCCGACCACGCCTTCCTCGGTAACCTGCTCTGCGTCGACTTCTCCGACCCCTCCCCCGCCGGCTACCGCGACGCCCTCCGGCGCACCCTCTGCGGCCTCACCAACCGGCCGCCGCGGGAGGCCCCCGAACTCCCCGACCCGCTCCCCATCCCCGAACCGATGACCCCCCGCTACCGGGAGATGGAACCGCTCCCCCTGGTGGGCGGCGAGCCCGCCTTCCTGGAGGAGGTGTTCGAGGCGCTCTACAGCAACCAGCCGGTGATGCTGCTGGCCCAAGCGGGCCGCGACAAGACAGCGATGCACCGGGCGATCCTGGAGGAGGCGCGGGCGCGCTTCGGCGACGACTCGGTGCGCCATCTGGTCCCCCTGGGGCAGGCCAATGCTGGAGAGGCGGACTACTTCACCTACCTCGCCCGCCAGCTCGACGTTCGCGAACCGATCGCCTCGGCCACCGCCTTCGAGTTCCTGCTCGACGACCGGCTCGCCGGCGGCCAATCACTGTTCCTGCTGCTCACCCGCCTGGAGGACGGCAACGACCGCCACCGCACCGACCTCGCCCGCGTCCTGCGCAACCTGAGCGAGCGCCGCGCCGGCCAGCTTCACCTGATCTTCTGCGGCTCGGAGCGGCTGATGGCCCTGCGCTACGTCGGGGGCGACCTGAGCCCGCTCAACACCGCCAAACAGCGGTTCTGGCCGGAACCGACGGTGACCGAGGTACAGGCCCAGTTTCGCGGGAATGCGCCACTGGAAGAGAGAGTCGCCGCAACGCTGTTGGAACTGACCGGAGGCCATCCCTTGCTGTTGCGTAGCGCACTGCGTCACTACCAACAACGATCGAGCCTGGAGGGGATGAAGGAGCGGTTGACCCGGGAGAGCAGCGTATCGAACAGCTTCATCCGGCTACGCGAGCAGGGAGAGGGCGAGCGCCTCCGCCGTTGGATTGCAGCGGATGGAGAGAACGGGCTGGGCCCCTACCATCACTGGCCCGAGGAACCCCTGTTGCGCCACCTCTTCTGGGAGAACCTGCTGTGCAACCGGCGGGGACGCTTCACCTGGCGCTCGCCGCTGGTGCGACAGATCGGGCGAGAGGCGCTGGGACAATGATCCGGAGGGCACTTGTACTTTGGCCAATGGTAGTACTAACCATACTGTTCGCCAACGTGGCCCAGGCCTCGCCATTGCCATCCGGTATCGTGACCGGAAAGGTCGACCCAAAAAAGCTCCCCGCCCTCATCGACGGCATCAACCGCTCTATCGGTGGAGTAATCTCCGTCGCCTTCAGCCCCGATGGGAAGACCCTCGCCAGCGCATCCGACGACCAAACCGTTCGGCTCTGGGATATCGCTTCCGGACGCCAGATCGTTTCCCTTCAGGGACACTTCTCAGGGGTAACCTCCGTCGCCCTCAGCCCCGATGGGAAGACCCTCGCCAGCGCATCCCGCGACCATACCGTTCGGTTCTGGAATATCGCTTCCGGACGCCAGATCGCTTCCCTTCAGGGACTCTCCTCATCGGCATACTCCGTCGCCTTCAGCCCCGATGGGAAGACCCTCGCCAGCACATCCGACGACCATACCGTTCGGCTCTGGAATATCGCTTCCGGACGCCAGATCGCTTCCCTTCGGGGACACTCCTCATGGGAAAACTCCTCATGGGTAGACTCCGTCGCCTTCAGCCCCGATGGGAAAACCCTCGCCGGCGCATCCTCCGACCAAACCGTTCGGCTCTGGAATATCGCTTCCGGACGCCAGATCGCTTCCCTTCAGG
>NZ_BAAHXB010000055.1:0-36158 GCF_054657215.1 Endothiovibrio diazotrophicus | reverse complement strand
GCCTAGGGGCCGCTCCTACAGGGAACGTCGTAGCGATGCAAACCATTTCAAAAATTCGAGAGGGGTGGGCCATGGGCCGGTTGGGATTGAATACGATGCGGTGGCTGGGCGTGACGCTGCTGGCGCTGGCGGTGGGTGGCTGCGGATTCCAACTGCGCGGGTCGGCGGAGCTGCCGGCATCGCTCCAGCCGCTCTATCTGGCCGGCTACCAGCATAGCGAGGTGGTCCGCGAGCTGCGCCGCACTCTGAAGACCAATGGCGTGATCGTCAGCGACACCCTGGAGGGGGCGCGGGCCGGACTGATGATCCTGGAGGACAACACCGACCGACGGGTGCTCTCGGTGGATACCGGCGGCGACGCCCAGGAGTACGAACTCACCTATCTGTTGAGCTTCTCCGTGGTGGACGCCACCGGCCAGGAGCGGCTGCCACGGCAGCGGATCGTCGTCCAGCGCGACTACCTCTACGACGCCACCGGCGTACTCGGGAAACAGGTGGAGGAGGAGCAACTGCGCAAGGAGATGGTCCGCGACGCCGTCCACCAGCTCCTGCGCCGCCTCTCCACCGCCCGGTGAAGCTGATGAAGATTTCAACGCAAAGGCGCAAAGACGCAAAGGACGCCAAGACAAGACCGGCGTTCCTTCCCTTTGCGCCTTTGCGCCTTTGCGTTGGAAACTCTTTTCTATGAGGTTGAAGCCGGAGCAACTGGCGAGTCATCTGCGCAGCGGCGCGGCGCCGATCTATCTGGTCAGTGGCGACGAGCCGCTGCAGGTGGCCGAGTGCTGTGACGCGATCCGCGTCCGCGCCCGCGCCGAGGGTGCGGAGGAGCGGGAGGTATTCCACGCCGAGACCGGCTTCGACTGGAACGCCTTGACCCACGCCGCCGGCAGCCTCTCCTTGTTCGCCTCGAAGCGGCTGATGGAGCTGCGCATCCCCTCCGGCAAGCCGGGCAAGGAGGGGGGCAAGGCGCTTCAGGAGTACGCCGCCCGCCCACCTGAGGACGTGCTGCTGCTGATCACCCTGCCGCGCCTCGACGCCGCCGCCCAAAAAGCGGCCTGGGTGAAGGCGCTGGAGGGCGCCGGGGTGCTGATCCAGGTGTGGCCGGTGGAGCCGCGCCAGCTGCCGGGGTGGATCGCCCACCGCATGCGCGGCAAGGGGCTCTCCGCCGACGAGGAGGCGGTGGCGCTGCTCGCCGAGCGGGTGGAGGGCAACCTGCTGGCCGCCGCCCAGGAGATCGACAAGCTGTTCCTGCTCCACGGCGAGGGCCGGGTGGGCGCCGCCGAGGTGGCCGAATCGGTGGCCGACAGCGCCCGCTTCGATTCGTTCGGGCTGGTAGACTGCCTGCTGGAGGGCAACGCCGCCCGCGCCATGCGCATGATCGGCGGCCTGCGCGCCGAGGGGGAGGATGCGCTGCACCTGCTCGGCACCCTGGTGTGGGCGCTGCGCGGACTGGCGGAGATCAGCGCCGAGACGCGCAGCGGGCGCAGTCTGGACGCCGCCCTGGAGCGCCGCTACGCATGGAAGAAGCGCAAGGGGCTGATCCAGCGCGGCCTGCGCCGCCTCGGCGGCAACCGGCTGCACGCCCTGCTGCGCCACGCCGCGCGCATCGACCGGGTGTGCAAGGGGATGGCGCCGGGCGACGGCTGGGAGGAACTCACCCACCTCAGCCTCGCCATCGCCGGCGTCTCGCCGCTGGGCGGCCAACGAATCGTTCCCGGCCGGTGACGGGCGGGGGTAATTGAAGAATTGGACAGGATTTGCAGGATTAACAGGTTTTTCGGAGTGTTCGGGAACGCCGTAGGGTGGATAAGCGTAGCGCATCCACCACAGCGCCCGAAGATGGTGGATGCGCTACGCTTATCCACCCTACGTTCCGAGCATGACTCAGGAATCTGTTAATCCTGCAAATCCTGTCAATCCTGTCCATTTCTTAATTCTGTATTCCGAAGCTTTCGAAAAGGGTCAAACGATGGACATCAAAGCCTACATGACCGACCTTGGCGCCAAAGCGCGCCAGGCCTCGCGGGCCATCGGCCGGGCCGATACCGGCACCAAGAACGCAGCACTCCTGGCGATGGCCGAGGCGATCGAGCGCGATGAAGCCAAGCTGTTGGAGGCGAACGCCAAGGATATGGCCGCCGGTCGCGAGAGCGGTCTGGACGCCGCGCTGCTCGACCGCCTGGAGCTGAACCCCGAGCGGGTCGCCGGGATGGCCGAGGGGCTGCGCCAGGTCGCCGCCCTGCCCGACCCGGTGGGGGCGATCTCGGACCTCAACTTCCGCCCCTCCGGCATCCAGGTGGGCAAGATGCGGGTGCCGCTGGGCGTCATCGGCATCATCTACGAGTCGCGCCCCAACGTCACCGCCGATGCCGCCGCGCTCTGCCTGAAGAGCGGCAACGCGGCGATCCTGCGCGGCGGCTCCGAGGCGGCCCACTCCAACCAGGCGATCGCCGGCTGCATCCGCGAGGGGCTGGAGCGCGCGGGGCTACCCGGCGAGGTGGTGCAGGTGATCGAGACCACCGACCGCGCCGCGGTGGGCGAGCTGATCACCATGCCGCAGTACGTCGACGTGATCATCCCGCGCGGCGGCAAGGGGCTGATCGAGCGCATCTCGCGCGACGCCCGGGTGCCGGTGATCAAGCACCTGCACGGCATCTGCCACGTCTTCATCGACGACGAGGCCGATCCCAACAAGGCGATCGCGGTGGCGGTCAACGCCAAGATCCAGCGCCTCGGCACCTGCAACACCATGGAGACCCTGCTGGTCGACGCCGGCGTCGCCGACATGATCCTGCCCGAGCTGGCCAAGCTCTACGGCGAGCACGGGATCGAGCTGCGCGGCTGCGCCGAGACCCAGAAGCTCATCGAGTGCAAGGCGGCCAGCGAAGAGGACTGGGACACCGAATACCTGGACGCGATCCTCTCGATCCGGGTGGTGGCGGATATGGAGGCGGCGATGGACCACATCTT
Organism: Endothiovibrio diazotrophicus; assembly: GCF_054657215.1. NCBI lineage: Bacteria > Pseudomonadati > Pseudomonadota > Gammaproteobacteria > Chromatiales > Thioalkalispiraceae > Endothiovibrio > Endothiovibrio diazotrophicus. The sequence continues at coordinate 33,188 of NZ_BAAHXB010000055.1, read as the reverse complement.
CCATCACGGCTCCGGCCATACCGAGTCGATCGTCACCGAGAACTTCACCAAGGCGCGCCGCTTCCTCCAGGAGGTGGACGCCAGTTCGGTGATGGTCAACGCCTCGACCCGCTTCGCCGACGGCTTCGAGTACGGCCTGGGGGCGGAGATCGGCATCTCCACCGACAAGTTCCACGTGCGCGGTCCGGTGGGTCTGGAGGGGCTGACCAGCCAGAAGTTCATCGTCCTCGGCGACGGCCACGTCCGTGGCTGACCGAAAAATGGGCGGAATGGAGCCTCGTCACAACGCCATTCAAGAGATGCCACGGAGCCACGAAGAGCACGGAGCTGGTTTCACCGGTCGCGCCGCAAACCGAGCGGTAACCCCGCGCGCCCAGGCGGTGGAACACCGTGAGTCTCCGTGATCTCCGTGACTCCGTGGCAAACTCTTCTTGTCTTCACCCAACCGCAGGTATGGCTGTGAAGCCGCTGGCCCTCTACGGCGGCACCTTCGACCCGATCCACCTCGGCCACCTGCGCACCGCGCTGGAGGTGGGCGAGGCGCTCGGCGGGGTGGAGGTGCGGCTGCTGCCGGCGGGCCGGCCGCCGCTGCGCGAGGGGACCGGGGCCAGCGTCGAGCAGCGCCGCCGGATGGTGGAGCTGGCCATCGAGGGGATCGACGGACTCGCCCTCGACGACCGGGAACTGCGACGCGAGGGCCCGTCCTACATGGTCGACACCCTCGCTGAACTGCGCACCGAGATCGGCGAGCGGCCACTCTGCCTGATCCTCGGCATGGACGCCTTCGCCGGCCTGGAGCGCTGGCACCGGTGGCCGCGACTGATCGAGCTGGCCCACCTGGTGGTGATGAGCCGTCCCGGCCACCGACCGCCGCTGGAGGGGCCGGTGGCCGGGCTGCTCGCCGAGCATCGGGTGGACCTCCACGAGGCGCTGGCACGCCACCCCGCCGGGGGCATCCTGGAGGTGGCGGTGAGCGGCCTGGAGATCTCCGCCAGCGCCATCCGCCGCCGCCTGCGCACCGGCCACGACATCCGCCTCCTGCTGCCGGAGGCGGTCCGAGCCTACATCATCGAACACGGCCTCTACCGCCACTGACGTCGAGGTATTTATCAACCCTGCGATTCAACATGAAGGGCGAGAAGGTGAACGGAGGACAAGAAGGGGTGGATCGCCCACGCTTCTCGTCCTTCGTTCACCTTCTTGCCCTTCGTGTTAAAAAGGGCCCTTGAATCAGAACTCCGAAGTCGGAGCCAGCCACCGAGCCTGAATAGAGAACATGCAACCCGAAGAGATCAAAGACCTCGCCGTCACCGCCCTGGAAGATTTGAAGGGGGTCGACATCAAGGTGCTCGACGTCCGCGGCAAGACCAGCATCGCCGATTTCATGATCCTCGCCAGCGGCACCTCCGATCGCCACGTCAAGTCGCTCGCCGACAACGTCTCGGTGGAGGCGAAGAAGGCGGGCGTACACCCCCTCGGCATGGAAGGAAGCGATGTCGGCGAGTGGGTGCTGGTGGACCTGCTGGATGTGATCGTCCACATCATGCAGCCGCGCATCCGCGACTTCTACGGCCTGGAGAAGCTGTGGTCGATGGATGGCGAAGAAGGTGAAAGGTGAAAGGTGAAAGGTGAAAGGTGAAAGGCTAAAGGCTAAAGGTCAAAGGGGCACCCCTTTAACCTTTGACCTTTTGCCTTTCACCTCAACAAGATGAAGATTCACTTGGTCGCGGTGGGGCAGAAGATGCCCGGATGGGTGGAAGAGGGCTACCGGGAGTACGCCCAGCGCCTGCCGCGGGAGTGCGCCCTGGAGTTGAAGGAGATCCCCCCCGGTCGTCGCGGCAAGGGGGCGGACATCCAGCGCGCCATCCGTGAGGAGGGGGAGCGGATGCTCGCCGCCCTGCCCAAGGAGGCCCTGGTCATCGCCCTCGACGAGCGGGGTCGGGAGCGGAGCACCGAACAGTTGGCCGATGAGCTCGGCGAATGGCTGCAAGGGGGGCGCGACGTGGTCCTGCTGGTGGGTGGCCCCGACGGGTTGGCCGCCGAGTGCAAGGGGCGGGCGGAACGCACCTGGGGACTGTCGAAACTCACCCTTCCCCACCCGCTGGTGCGGGTGGTGGTGGCCGAACAGATCTACCGCGCCTGGTCGCTGCTCAAGGGGCATCCCTATCACCGGGCCTAGTCTCATAGGGCGGCCCGTGGCCGCCGGACGTGTCGGACGGATCCGCGGCGCAGTGCCCCCTCCCAACTCCAATTACCTGGTAAGTTAATCATGCGTAGAGCATATGGGTTGTTGACAATAGGAATCTTGGCTTTTGTCACCGGATGCAATAAAGAAACGTGGAACGCATCGCTGGAGTTCGATCCAGAGAACATGTGTATCCACGCAAACCAGCTGTATTCCCTCGGAAGCCGAATCACGGTTCCCATGTACGATGTTGAATGCGTTCGAGGCAACCCCGTCTCCTACAAAATTGACGAAAACTCCCATGCCCGATGGATACCGATAGACAAGGCGTTTGCCCAAAGCAACAGATAGATCGTGCCAAACAAGACGTCTAAGAGGCGAGTTCCACCGAGTAGCGTAGTGGGCCCCTGCCCCCAAGTTCAAATCCGTACAGTCGATACTTGCCGATGCCCAATCCCATCATCCTCGCCTCCGCCTCCCCCCGACGATCGGAACTCCTGATCCAGCTGCGGGTTGCCCATGAGATCCTGGCGGCGGATATCGACGAGACGGTCCGCCCCGGCGAGGCGCCGGAGCTGTTCGTCGAGCGGATGGCGCGGGAGAAGGCGCTGGCGGTGCTGGAACGGCTGGGGCCGGGCGATCGCAGGCCGGTGCTCGGCGCCGACACCGCGCTGGAGCTGGACGGCGAGGTGCTCGGCAAGCCTCGCGACGAGGCGCACTTCCTGGCGATGTTCGCCCGCCTTTCGGGGCGCGAACACCGGGTGCTCTCGGCGGTGGCGCTTGTTGACCGGGAGCGGCGCGAGGCGCGACTCGACGTCAGCCACGTCACCTTCCGGCCGATCGACGAGGCCGAGGCGGTACGCTACTGGGCGAGCGGCGAGCCCGCCGACAAGGCGGGTGGCTACGCCATCCAGGGGCTCGCCGCCCAGTTCGTCGAGCGGCTGGCGGGGAGCTATTCGGGGGTGATGGGGCTGCCGCTGTTCGAGACCGCGCAACTGCTCAACGAGTTCGGCGTGGAGACCCTGTAAAAGAGAATATTTTTGCGCAAAGTTCGCGAAGGAAGACGCAAAGGGCGCAAAGTATCTTTCGGCGCGCACAATGACTCCCTGCGGACTCTGCGCATCAACCGATTTTCCATTTATTGCCGAGGTGATCGACGCGAAACAGACAACGGAAAACCAAGCGCGTAAAGCACTCTCCCCCTTTGCGCCCTTTGCGTCTTCCTTTGCGCCCTTTGCGTAGTCGATTTTCAAGATCCATGAGCGACGAGATACTGGTCAACGTTACCCCCCAGGAGACCCGCGTGGCGGTGGTCGAGAACGGGGTGTTGCAGGAGGTGTTCATCGAGCGGTCGCGCCGACGCGGCCTGGTGAGCAACATCTACAAGGGAAAAATCAGCCGGGTGCTGCCGGGGATGCAGGCCGCCTTCGTCGAGGTGGGGCTGGCGCGCACCGCCTTCCTCCACGCCTCCGACATCGCCCACAGCGGCCGCGAGGGGGAGCCCACCCCGACCATCAGTGACCTGGTCCACGAGGGCCAGGAGATCCTGGTGCAGGTGGTCAAAGACCCCCTCGGCAGCAAGGGTGCGCGGCTCACCACCCACGTCACCATCCCCTCGCGCTATCTGGTGATGATGCCCGACGACACCAGCGTCGGCGTCTCGCAGAAGATCGAGAGCGAGGCGGAGCGGCTGCGGCTGAAGGCGCTGATGGGCCAAATCACCAACGAACAGGGGGAGCACGGCTACATCGTGCGTACCGCCGCCGAAGGGGTGGACGAGGAGGCGCTGCGCGCCGACGCCGAGTTCCTGCGCCGGCTGTGGGCCACCATCCAGGAGCGCTCCCACAGCGCGAAGCCGGGCAGCGTGGTCTACGAGGACCTGCCGCTGGCGCTACGCGTGCTGCGCGACCTGGGCGGTTCCGGCGAGGTGGAGAAGGTGCGCATCGACTCGCGCGGCACCTACCGCAAGCTGGAGGGGTTCGCCCGCGACTTCATGCCGGAGATGATCTCCAAGCTGGAACACTACCCCGGCGGGCGGCCGCTGTTCGACCTCTACAACGTCGAGGACGAGATCGACAAGGCGCTGGAGCGCAAGGTACAGCTCAAGTCGGGGGGCTACCTGATCATCGACCAGACCGAGGCGATGACCACCATCGACGTCAACACCGGCGCCTTCGTCGGCGCGCGCAACCTCGAAGAGACCATCTTCAAGACCAACCTGGAGGCGGCCCAGGCGATCGCCCGCCAGCTGCGCCTGCGCAACCTCGGCGGGATCATCATCATCGACTTCATCGACATGCTCGAAGAGGAGCACAAGCGTCAGGTACTGCGCGCCCTGGAGCGCGGCATGGAGCGCGACCGGGCGAAGAGCCACATCTGCGAGGTCTCCTCCCTCGGCCTGGTGGAGATGACCCGCAAGCGCACCCGCGAGAGCCTGGAGCACGTGCTCTGCGAGGCCTGCCCCACCTGCGGCGGGCGCGGCTCGCTGAAGTCCGCGGAGACGGTCTGCTACGAGATCTTCCGCGAGATCCTGCGCGAGGCGCGCCAGTTCGCCGACGCGCGCAAGCTGCTGGTGCTCGCCTCCCAGGAGGTGGTCGATCTGCTGGTGGACGAGGAATCCAACAGCCTCGCCGAGCTGGAGGCCTTCGTCGGCAAGCCGATCCATTTCCAACCCGAGGCGCTCTACTCCCAGGAACACTACGACGTGGTGCTGATGTAAGTGCATCCGATCCGTTTCCTCCTCCGCCACCTGTGGGCCGCCTCGGCGCTGACCATCGTGGTGGTGGCGGTGACCACCTTCATCCTGCGCTTCGTGCTGCTGCCCCAGGCGGGCTACCTGCTGCCGCGGGTGGAACGGCTGGTCAGCGAGTACGCCGGCCGGCCGGTGCAGATCACCGGTTTCAGCATCGACTGGCTCGGCCGCGAACCGGTGCTCAGCCTGCAAGACCTCCAGGTCTATCCGAAGGGGGAGAACAAGGGGTCGGGCGATGCCCCGCAGCTGCAGCTCGGCAGCCTCTACGTCAGCCTCGACCCGTGGGCGCTGCTCACCGCCGGCGAGCTGCGCATCGGCCGCCTCTCCCTGGCCGGCATCCGTCTCGCCGTGCGGCGCGACGGCGAGGGGCGGATCCACGTCGAGGGATTCTCCGAAGGGAGCGGCGCGACAGGCGCGGAGAACCCCTCGATCCTCCCCTGGCTACTCGCCCAGCCCCGCCTCGCGCTCTATTCCAGCCAACTGGAGCTGCACGACGAGGCGAGCGGCCACACCCTGCGCTTCCGCGACGTCAACCTCGAATACGAAAACGACGATGGGCACCGCCAGATCGCCGGCGCCCTGCAGCTACCCGCCGAACTGGGCCACCAACTGCGTTTCGTCGCCCGCTTCCAGGGGGACCCGGGCGACCGCCGCAAGTGGCGCGGGGAACTCTACGTCAAGGGGCGCGCCCTGCAACTGGCCGCCGAGCCCGAGGGACTGCTGCCGGCCCGCCTCGGCGTGCGCGGCGGCGAGCTGGACCTGGAGCTGTGGAGCCACTGGGAGCGTGGCCGGCTCACCGCGGCCACCGCCGACCTGGAGACGCGGGGGGTGGAGAGCCACGGGGTGCGCCTCGACACCCTCGGTGGGCTGCTTAGCGCCCGGCGCAGCAGCGGCAGCTGGGAGGTCGACGGCGAACGGCTCCACCTGGGCCACGACGGACAGCAGTGGCGCAGCGACTACCTGACCCTGAAACTGGCCGACGGCGGCGGCCGGGCCAGCGCCCAGCGCCTCGATCTGGCCCCCCTCGGCGCACTGCTCCTGGCCAGCGGCCTGCTCCCCCCCGAGCAGCGGGAGATGCTGGAGGCGCTCCGCCCCGCCGGCCGGGTGGATGGGCTGGAGCTGGCCTGGGCGGGCGACGGGGCGTTCGCCGTGCGCGGCGACCTGCGCCACTGGAGCAACCGCCCCTGGCGCGAGTTCCCCGGCATCGACGGTCTCGACGCGCGCATCGACGGCCGGCGCGAGGCGGGAACCGTCGAACCCGCGGTGAGCGCCGGCGGTTCGCTCACCGTCACCCTGCCGAAGCTGTTCCGCGATCCGCTCACCCTCGACCACCTCGGCGGCACCCTCCGGTGGCGGAAAGAAGCGGAGTTCTGGCGTCTCACCACCCCGGTGCTGGTTGCCGACAACGCCGACCTCGCCACCGTCAGCCGCCTCGACATCCGCATCCCCGCCGACGGCGGCCTTCCCATCCTCGACCTGCAGACCGACTACCACGACGGCGACGGCACCCGGACCTCCCACTACCTGCCGGTGGGGATCATGCCGGACGAAACGGTCCAGTGGCTCGACCGGGCGATCGTCGGCGGGCACATCAGCCGCGGCTCCATGCTGTTCCGCGGCGACACCGGCGACTTCCCGTTCCACGGCAGCGAGGGGCGTTTCGAGGCGCGCTTCCAGGTGGAGGACGGGATCCTCGACTACCAGCCGGGGTGGCCCCGCCTCGAGGGGCTGCAGGCGGAGGTCGCCTTCGTCAACCAGGGCCTCCACGCCGAGGGGAGCAGCGGCCACATCCTCGGCGGCACCATCCACCGGGTGAGCGCCGACATCCCCGACGTCAACCACGCCACCATCACCATCGACGGCAACGCCGAGGCCCCCGCCAAGGACCTCCTCGCCCTGCTCCGCGAGACCTCGCTGCGCAAGGAGATCGGCAGCTATTTCGAAGGGATCGAGGCCACCGGCTCCCCCACCCTCGCCCTCGGGATCACCATCCCGCTGATCCCCGACGGCGGGGGCATCGCGGTGCAGGGGAAGGTCGGCTTCCGCGGGGGACAGCTCGACCTGCCGGGGGGCGAGCTCACCCTGCAGGGGATCGACGGCGAGGTCGACTTCGACAACGACGGCATCCACGCCCGCCAGGTGAGCGCCCGCTTCCGCGACACCCCCATCCGCGTCGATGCCACCCCACTGCCCAAGGGGGGCAGCCGGGTGACCGCCCGCGGTCGCTTCGGCGCCCGCGAGCTGCTCGAGCCTTACTCCCCCTTCGCCGCCGCGCGGATGAGCGGGCAGAGCGACTGGCAACTGGAGGTGGACATCCCCGGCCGCGCCGGCAGCCGCCAGGGGATGCGGGTGGGCACCCACCTCACCTCCGATCTCGCCGGCGTCGCCGTCGACCTGCCGCCGCCGCTGGCCAAGCCGGCCGGGGAACGCGCCCCGATGGAGGTCAGCGCCGCTTTCGGCAAGGGGGCGGGGGCCGCCCCGATCCGTTTCCGCTACGGTGACCGGCTGCGCGGAGAGATCCACCCCGGCGACGACCGCCGCGCCATCCTCACCCTCGGCGACGCTGCGCCACCGCCGCTGCCCGACCACGGCCTGGCGGTGACCGGCCGACTCGATGAGCTGGAGCTGGCCCCGTGGATCGGACTGTGGACCGGGCCCGGCGGCGACGCCGCAGAGGAGACTCCCGAACTGCGCCTCCTCGACCTCCAGGTGGGGCAACTGGTCGCCTTCGGCCACCTGTTCAACGAACAGCGGGTCACCGGCGGGCCGCAAACCGGGACGTGGCGGCTCCACCTGGAGGGGCCCGACGCCGCCGGCGAGCTGCACCTGCCGTCCTCCTGGGACCGTAGCCACACCGTCGAGGCCGACCTGGAACGGTTGACGTTGCGCCCCTACCCGCGGGGAGAGGACACCGGCGGCGAGGCAACCGCCCCCGTCGATCCGCGCGGCTGGCCGGCGCTCCACCTGCGCAGCGCCGCCTTCACCTACGACGGCCTGACGCTGGGCAGCCTGGACCTCGCCGCGGACCCGATCTACGACGGCCTCGAATTCCGCCGCATCGCCGTCGACTCCCCCCACACCCACCTGGAAGGACGCGGCGGCTGGGGCTGGAACGACGGTCATCCCGAGAGCTGGTTCAACAGCCGCATCGACAGCCGCAACCTGCAACAGACCCTCACCACCTTCGGCTACCCGCGCACCATCGCCGACGGCAACGGCACCGCCAGCCTCAACCTCAACTGGCCCGGCGACCCCGGCGCCTTCACCCTCGGCAGCCTCGAAGGGGAGCTGGACATCGATCTGAACGACCTGCGGATCCTCGAACTGGACCCCGGCGTCGGCCGCATCCTCGGCCTGCTGCGGCTCGACTTCGCCAACCTGTTCGGCGAGGGGATCGGCTTCGACGCGGTGGGCGGCCGGGCGCTGCTGAAGAACGGCGTCGCCGACATCGCCTCCCTGGAACTGGCCGGCGACGCGGCCGATCTGGCGGTGCTCGGCAGCGTCGATCTGCTCCAGCGACGCTACAACCTGCTGGTGGACCTCACCCCCCACCTCTCCTCCAGCCTGCCGATGGCCGGCGCCATCGCCGCCGCCAACCCCGTGGTGGGGGCGGCGATCTTCCTCGCCGACCGGCTGATGGACGGGGAGATCGACAAGGTCGCCACGCGCCACTACACGGTCACCGGCGGCTGGGATGACCCGCACCTCGAAAAGCTCACCCGCGAGGCCCGCGGCGACGCCGAAAAGGCGCTGCGCCGCCGCCTCGACCTCGCCGCGCCGCGGCCGTAGCCCGCGAGTTCAGCGGATACCCCAGCCATCGGAAAGAGCAGTGCTTTCGTTCGACACGGCGCCCACGGGGCGCCCTATAGGGCGCCCCGTGGGCGCCGTGTCGAACGAAACTGCCAGCGATAAAGAGACCCGATCTATTGCAGAACAACGGGACACTAATGATATTCTCCCGCCTCATGAAAAAGCTGCTGATCCCCCTCCTGTTGAGCGCCGCCGCCCCATTCGCCGCGGCCGCCCCCGGCCACGCCATCATCGCCGAGGAGTGGGCCCACCCTCGCAGCGGCGAGGGCCTCAGCCAGATGGAGTCGCTGCGCGACGCAGTGCGCGAGTGGATGGACCACCCCGACGGCACCCTGGTGATCCGCTACCCCGGCGGCGAGGAGGGGGGACTGTGGGCCGGCGAGCTGCGCGCCTGGCTGGTCGCCCTCGGCGTCGATTCCCGGCACATCGAACTGTGGCCGGGCAACGAGCGCCCCGACGCGGTGGAGCTGGAGGTGCGCCGATGACCACCGTCGCCGCCATTCAGATGGCCTCCGGCCCCAACGTCGGCGCCAACCTCGACGAGGCCGCCAAGCTGATCAAGCAGGCCGCCGCCGGAGGCGCCAGGCTGGTGGTGCTGCCGGAGAATTTCGCCTACATGGGCGAACGCGATCGGGACATCCTGACCATCCGCGAATTCGACGGTGACGGCCCGATTCAGCGCTTCCTCTCCGAACAGGCCGGCAAGCGGGGGGTCTGGCTGGTGGGCGGCACCGTACCGATCGCCGGCGACGCCCCCGAGCGGGTACGTGCCGCCTGCCTGCTGTATGACGACGAGGGCAAGCGGGTCGCCCGCTACGACAAGATGCATCTCTTCGACGTCTGCCTCCCCGGCAGCGGCGAGGAGTATGCCGAGTCCCATACCTTCGAACCGGGCAGCGATCCGGTGGTGGTGAAGACGCCGTTCGGCCGCCTGGGCCTGGCGGTCTGCTACGACCTGCGTTTCCCGGAACTCTTTCGCCGCATGCTCGACCGCGGCATGGAGCTGATCGCCCTGCCCGCCGCCTTCACCGCCCAGACCGGCAAGGCCCACTGGCAGCCGCTGCTGCGCGCGCGCGCGATCGAAAACCTCTGCTACGTCGTCGCTGCCGCCCAGGGCGGTTTCCACCACAGCGGCCGCGAGACCCACGGCCACAGCCTGATCGTCGACGCCTGGGGCACCATCCTGCAGGAGCAGGCGAGCGGCAAGGGAGTGGTCAGCGCCGGGATCGACCTGCGCCTGCTGGAGAGCACCCGCCAGAAGTTCCCGGTGATCGACCATCGGCGGCTGCACTGCCGCTGACCGGTGGAGCCGCCGACAACCGACCGCAAACCCTATCCACTCGCTCACGGCAAACCGCGGAGATCATCGCGTTGAAAAGACTGGAAATGAAAGGATTGATCACAACCGTCGCGCTGCTCGCCACCGCGCCGAATGCGCAGGCGGTCAACGTCGACATGACCCACGCCGGCATGCAGGTGAAGAGCACCGACACGATCCGGCTGCGCAACGTTCAGGTATCGGGAGCCGGCTACTACTGGGTCGATCTGAAGTGGGATGCAGAGCAGATGGCCTTCCGGCCGGTGACCGCCGATCGCGACGTATTGCCCCAGTTTTCGGCCACCCGGCAGCGCATCACCTTCTCCCCCGACACGACCTACGACCTGGACGCGGTATGCCGCGGCGAATACGGGGTCCAGTACTCCCAGGCCGACTGGAGCGATATCTCCGGCGTGATCGGTTCCGATCCCACCGAGCTGCAAACCTTCAAGAACACCGTCTACTGGGTCGACGGAAACGTCTACTTCGTGAAGTACGGAAACGCGAACAACGACAGCCGCGGCCGTCCCTACTACGTGGAGGACCAATCCTCCTACGCCCCGTCGACGCTGGAGGCCCTCCAGGACATCAAGCTCACCTACGCCGGCACCGCCGTAACCGGACAGGCGATCTGCGTCCGCAGTTCCGGCGACAATCCGTTCGCAACCGACTGACCGGTGATGGAGGAGGAGCGCATCGCCGCCACCCGGGGCGGCGATGCGCCCGGTGAAACCCGACCATGGATCGACCGCCCAAAGCCTCCGCACCGCCGTACGCCCTGCTGCTGCTCTTCTTCGCCACCCTCACCCTCTACAACGCCAACCGCGACCTCCTCCCGTTCAGCGACACCGCCGGCAACGTCTATCTGACCCGCCATCTCCTGCACGGCGAAGGGGTGACCTTCACCCCCCGCTCCATGCCCGAAGCCTTCACCCGGCAAGCCCTCGCGTCCGACCCTGCACACACCGTACTGAAACCCGCCTATTGGGCCACCGAAACGACCACCCCGGGCGTCTTCGTCAACACCTTCGGCGTCGGCTCCAGCCTGCTCGCACTGCCCCTCTTCGCGCTTGCGGAGCCCCTCCTCGACCTCTCCGATCCGCTCACCCTGTTCACCTATGCCAAACTCGTCGCCAGCCTCCTGGTGGCCGCGTCGGTCTGCTTCGTCTTCCTCTCCGCCAGGCGGCTGAGCAACGATCGCAAGGCGCTGATCAGCGCCACCGTGTACGCCCTCGGGACCGGCGCATGGAGCCTCTCCAGCCAGGGGCTGTGGCAGCAGACGCCGACCCTCTTCCTCTACAGCCTGGCGCTGTGGCTCTTCCTCTCGTGGCGGGAGCGCGGGGAATGGAGGTGGGTCGTCCTCCTCTCGGTCGTCCTGTCGCTGGCGGTGTGGTGCCGTCCCTCCGCGGTATTCGCCGCCGCCTGGCTCGCCGTCTACTTCACTTTCGCCCAGCGGCGTGCCCTGCTGCCCTACCTGGCGGCCGCCACGCCATTCGCCGCGCTGCTGCTGCTCTACAATCAGCACCACTTCGGATCGCCGTTCGCCACCGCGCAGGCGATCGCCTCGCGAGCCATCGCCGGCGACCTCACCGGGTCGCCGGCGTTGTTCCCGACCCCGCTGCTGGAGGGGGCGAGCGGCCTGCTCTTCAGCCCGAGCCACGGCCTACTCGTCTACTCCCCGGTGCTCGTGCTGGGCTTCGTCGGGCTGGCCGTCGCCACCCGCCCGTTCCTGCAATCGGTCTGGCCCTGGCTGGCGGCCAGCGCCACCCTGTGGCTGGTCGCAGCAAAATGGTTCGACTGGTGGGGGGGGCTCTCCTACGGCTGCCGCCCGCTGGTGGATACCCTGCCGTTCCTCTCGATCCTGCTCCTGCCGTTCCTCGACTGGCGACGCCTCGCCCGCGGGCGGGCGACGGCCTACGCCATCGCGCTACTGATCCCCTCCGCCTTCATCCAGGCCATCGGCGCCTTCTTCTTCACCCCCTCCTGGGACATCCGGCCGATCTACGAGATCCATCACCGCACCACCCCTCCAGCCTACGCCTTCAACCGACGGGAGCTGGCCGGATACCTGCGCGGCCACCCCGACGCCGTCGGCTACCAAGCCATCGCCGAGCCACGCCTCGATCTCTACCGCAAGCGGCTGTGGTCATGGAACGACAACCCGATCTACTATTTCCTGCGACACGCCGAGGACTCGCGAGCTCTCCGCCACGCAATGACGCTGCGTGCCCACCCCGGGGAGTAAGGGGCGTAGCGTCGAAACGCCTCCGCCAACGACCACCACGAGCCTGCGTCCGTTCTTATCTTTTCACGACAAAGCGCATAGAATCGTCATTTCGGCCTGAAGCAGGGACAATCCCCTCCAGTCCGGGCGAGGGCGCCCGGAGAGCCGTTGCCAGGAGGCGCTACCGAGCCCACGCCCGATGATCACCGAAAAGCTGCTCGCCGCCGTCATCAATGGCCTCGACGCCGGGGTCTACATCCTCGACGCCGAACTGCGCCTGATCCATATGAACCGTAAGGCGGAGCAGATCCTCGGCTGGCGCGCCGACGAGCTGGCCGGGCGCGGCGTCCACGAGGCGATCCACTACCAGAAGGCCGACGGTTCCCCCTTCCCCGCCGAGGAGTGCCCGGTACACAAGGTGCTCGCCCTGGGGCGCACCTACGCCACCGAGGACGACGTCTTCACCCACCGCGACGGCACCCTGGTGCCGGTGCGCTACGTCTCCACGCCGATGATGGAGGACGGGCGGATCGTCGCCGTCGGCACCGTCTTCCACGAGATCGGCGACGAGAAGCGGCGCGCCGCCGCCGCCGAGCTGCTGCGCGAGATCGACGAGCGGGTGCTCTCCGGCCACCCGCTCGACTACCTGCTCCAGTTCATCGCCACCCGGCTCGCCGAAACCTACCGGCTACCCCTGGCACGGATCACCCTGCGCGGCGACGACGGCCGCTACGAGGTGCGCGCCGAGGCGGGAGACGACGCGGTGATCGGTGGCCTGGAAGCAACCCTCGGCGAGCGCTGGCGGGCCGAGGGGCCGCTGGCGCGGGCGCTCGCCGGCGGCAACGCCGAAGTGCTCCATTTCCGCCAGCACGGGGTGGAGGAGGTGCGCCGCTGGGCCGAAGCGTCGAAGGTCGCCTGCGCCCTGGTGCTGCCGCTCCACTCCGGGAGCGAGGAGCGGCGCGAGACGATCGGTGCCCTGGAGCTCTTCGCTTCCCGCGACGGGCTCTTCTCCGGCCCGGTGGCGGTGCGCCTGGAGGAGCTGGTGGAGCGCATCGCAGTGGCGATCATGGTGGCCGGGGAGCAGCAGCGCCTGCGCCTCCAGGGGGCGGCCATGGAGACCGCCGCCAACGCCATCGTGATCACCGACCGCGCGGGGACCATCCGCTGGGTCAACCCCGCCTTCACCGAACTCTCCGGCTGGAGCGCGGAGGCGGCGATCGGCGAGAACCCGCGCATCCTCAAGTCCGGCGAGCAGGACCCGGAGACCTACCGCGAGCTGTGGCAGACGATAAGCGCCGGCCACCCGTGGAAGGGGGAGGTGATCCAGCGCCATCGCGACGGGCATCTGTATACCGTGGAGCAGACCATCACCCCGATCCACGGTGCCCTCGGCGGGATCACCCACTTCATCGCCGTCCACCAGGACATCACCCAGCGCAAACAGGCCGAGGAGCATATCCAGCGGCTCGCCTTCTACGACCCGCTCACCGGCCTGCCCAACCGGCGGCTCTTCCAGGAGCGGCTGGAGCACGGGATCGCCGAGGCGCGGCGCGAGGAGCGCCTCGCCGCCCTGCTCTTTCTCGACCTGGACAACTTCAAGGACGTCAACGACTCGCTGGGCCACGAGATCGGCGATGCCCTGTTGCAGGCGGTGGCCGAACGGCTGAAGGGAATACTGCGGGCCAACGACTGCGTCGCCCGACTCGGCGGCGACGAGTTCGCCATCATCCAAACCTGCCTGACCAACGTCGACGGCGCCGCCGCCCTGGCCGACAAGTTGGTGGAGGCCCTCAGCCAGCCGTTCCAGATCGGCGAGGGGTTGATCTTCACCGGCACCAGCATCGGCATCACCATCTACCCCTTCGACGACAGCGACATCAACGCCCTGCTGAAGAACGCCGACACCGCCATGTACCGCGCCAAGCGCGAGGGTGGCGGCACCTACCAGTTCCACACCGCCGACATGAACGCCGCAGCCCACGCGCGGATGGCGCTGATCGCCGATCTTCACCGGGCGATCGAACAGCACGAGTTCTTCCTCCACTACCAGCCGCAGGTATCGCTGGAGAGCGGCCGGATCATCGGTCTGGAGGCGCTGATCCGCTGGCAGCACCCGGAGCGCGGGGTGGTTTCCCCGGCGGAGTTCATCCCGGTGGCCGAGGAGTCGGGGCTGATCGTGCCGATCGGCCACTGGGTGCTCGACGAGGCGTGCCGCCAGGCCCGGCAATGGCAGGAGGCGGGGCTGACCCGGGTGCGCATCGCGGTGAACCTCTCCGCCCGCCAGTTCCGCCAGGGGGCGATCGTCGAGGCGGTGGCGCTGACCCTCGCCAACAGCGGCCTCGACCCCGACTGGCTGGAGCTGGAGTTGACCGAGAGCGCGCTGATGGACGACGTCGAGGGCGCCATCGAGACCATGCAGCGGCTGCGCGAGCTGGGGGTCCACCTGGCAATCGACGACTTCGGCACCGGCTACTCATCGATGAGCTACCTCAAGCGCTTCCCGGTGGACCACCTGAAGATCGCCGCCGAGTTCATCCGCGAACTGACCCGCGAGGGGGACGACGCGGCGATCGCCAAGGCGATCATCGACATGGGCCACAGCCTGAAGATGAAGGTGATCGCCGAGGGGGTGGAGACCGACCAGCAGCTACGCTGCCTGATCGAGAAGGGGTGCGACGAAAAGCAGGGCTTCTTCTTCAGCCGGCCGCTGCCGCCGAAGGAGCTGGAGGCGCTGATCCGCGGCGAGACCACGCTCCAAATCGAATTCTGACCTCCGCCCCGCCCGCGGCGCGAAAGCGCCGCGGGCGGGGCGGAGGTCAGAATTCGATCATTTGGGACGGAAGGCTGGCGGGGCGAAGTCACGCAACGGCGCCGAAAGGATCATAGGGCGGGCTGCGCCCGCCGGATGCCGAGGATCACTCCCACCGGTGGCGCCGAAGGATCAGGCCGCCCGCCGGTCGATCGGCGTCACCCGCAACGCATCCTCGTAATACGGTGATTTTTCGCTTTGGAAAAATCACCGTTGCCAGTTGGTGTTGCGGCGGGCCTCCTCCAGCCGGCGGCGGCAGGCGTCGAAGCGGGAGAGGTCGGCGGGGTTGCCGCTGATCGCGTGGCGTTCAGCGAGGTCGTCGCACGCCTCCTGGATCGACAGCAGCTCGGCCACCCGGTCGATGCCGGTCGGATTGCCCCGGCGCTGGCTGGCCGCGTAGTAGAACAGGCCGGCGAAGATGAGCACCACGGCGGCGGCGATCAACCCGCTCACCGCCCGCGGCAACGGGCGACGCCGCGGCGGCGCCGGCGCGGGGTGGTGGAGCACCGGCTCGATGTGCCGGATCACCTCGCTCTGCAGGTGGTTGACGTATTCGCCGATCACCTGCTCCTGATGCAGGTTGGGCATCAGCCGCAGGCCGTAGCGCCACGCCTGTCCGACCAGCCCACCACCGACGATCTCGGCACGGGCGTCGATCGCCTCCGCCCCACGCCGGCCCGCCATGGGCAGTTCGAAACGGACATGGACCCAACTCCCCCGCGCCCACGCGAGCGCCTCCCCGGTGGCCACCGATAGCCCCCCCACCGAGAGATCCAGCAAGCGCCCGTCGCGCCGGCCGTCGCGGGCGGAGAGCGTCACCGCGACCGGCGTCGGCGGCTGCACCCGCACCCCGTTGCGTGGCCTGGGAACGTGGTCGGCCTCGACGATCCCGCCGAGGACGAGGAGCCCCTCTCCCTCGTCGAAGAGCTCCACCTGACCGCGCAGTGGACGCGGCAGCGCGGGGTTGTGCAGGTCGAGCGGTTCGCCCTCGTCGATGGCGAGACGCTGCCCCGCCGACAGCATCAGCTCCAGGGTCCCGCGCACCGCGTCCCCCCGGCGCAGGATGGCCCGCTCGCTCACCTCCACCCCCCGGCGACGATGGCGCAGGGTGAACTCGCCGCCGAGCTGCTCCAGCGCCAAGCGCACCACCGCGCCGGCGTCGCAGGCGTGGTGCTCGGCGGGCGGTTCGAGGACGGCCAGCGCCTCGCGCAGGACGCCGGTCAAGGCGTGGACCGGCTCCACCACCTCGCCCGCCTTTACCGCCCGGGCGACGAACTCGGCGGTCATCACCGCGAAGCACTTGGCGAGAATCGGTGCCGCCTCGATCCCCGGCCCCGCCAGACCGCGCAACGCCGCCTCGGCGGCCGCCGCGCCGCCCTCTCCATCGTCGAGGAAATAGTGGTCGTAGTAATCGAGGGCGACCGCCTCCAGAACTTGCGCGTCGCCCCTGCCGGGGGCGAGCACCCGGCTCACCTTGAGGAAGACCGCTTGGAAACGGGGCCGGTAGGCCTGCAGAAAGGGGCGGTGATCGTGGATCAGCTGGCGGCGGGCGTTCATCGGGTGGGAGCCTGTCGGGCTAAGGAAGCAGCTCGCGCAGCGCCTCGGTATCGATCGGCTTGCGCACGGTGCCGCGCAGCCGCAGACCGAGGGACTTGGTCAGCAGCTCCGCCATGTCGCGGATCGGCGCAGTGGAACCGGTGACCAGGATGATCTCGCCGTCGAAACCGCGATCGGCCAGTTGCCGCACCACCTCCACGCCATCCATCCCCGGCATCATCACGTCGAGAAAGAGCAGCGCGACCCCATCGATCCGCTCCAGCGCCTGGCGGCCGTCCTCCGCCATCACCACCCGCACGATACCGAAGCGCTCCAGCAGCAGCTTCAGATGGAGTCGGGAGGAGGCGTCGTCATCGGCCACCAACACCTGGATGGCTGAAGGATCCTTGATATCGCTCATCCTGAAAACACTCCAAACACGTCCACCTCAAAGGGTAACCGCTGATTCGCACGGATACATCGGTACGAGTACTAGTAGTCCGTCAATGAAGTATTGACCGACCACCAGGAGGCTGTCGGACGCTGGATGAATTGGCCGCGGACGCGGGTTATCGCGAATTGCCGAGATTCGACGACTGCCCTACCCTGGCGACTCGCTCAACCACACCCGGAAGCACGATGAAAAACCGCTCGTTCCTCGCGTTCCTCCTCGGCGCGCTGCCGCTCGCCGTCACTGCCGCCCAAGCGGGCACCGCCTCGGACTTCGCCGCCCACCCGGTCGACCACGACGCCACCCGCTATACGCTGATGTCCGGCCTCGGCAACAGCCGCTGGCCCGACAACAGCGTGCCCTGGTACTACAATCCGGCCGGCGCGCCGCTCGCCGAAAACGACGCGCTCGCCGCCATCCAGGCGGCCACCGCCACCTGGACCGCCGCCGGCGGGGTCACCTTCCGCTATATGGGGACCACCGATCAGGCCCTGAGCAACGGCGCCGACGACAAACTGGTGATCGGCTGGCTCGACGCCACCACCTTCACCAACCGCTTCGGCGACTACAGTGGCTACGCATCGATCTGGTGGAGTGGCGGCTCGATCATCGACGGCGAGATGAGCCTCAATGCCGGCGGCTACGGGATGGACGACCCCTACCCGTTGCAGGGGCTGGTGACCCACGAGATGGGGCACCTGCTCGGCATCGATCACTCCGACGTAGCGGAGTCGGTGATGTTCGCCAACCCCTACAACAGCGCGGAGTACATGCGCACCCTGCGCACGGACGACCTCGACGCCCTCGCCCTGCTCTACCCCGGCAGCGGCACGACCGACTCCGGTACCACGGACTCCGGCACCACCGCTTCCGCCACCATCGCCTTCAGCGGCCTGCAGACGCGCTACGAGGTGGGGGATACCCTCGACGTCCGGCTGCAGGAGGCGGGCGACGGCACCACCGCCGTGGACCTCTGGTTCGCCATCGAACTGCCTGGTGCGGGCGGCCTGCTCTTCGCCACCGCCTCCGGCCTCGGCGGCCAGGCGGCGCCCCTCTACAGCGGGGTTACGGTAGAGTCATCGCTCACCTTCTCGCTGCTGAACCTGACCGTCCCCTCCGGAATCGGCGGCGACTACACCCTCTACGCGGTCTACACCCCGACCGGGGTCGACCCGCTGAACGGCGGCCCGCTCCATTCCAACCTGGCGGTCGCCCGGATCACCTTGGGCAACTAAACCTTGATCTCGAACACCGGCAGCCGCCACAGGCCGTCCACCCGCACCGCCGCCAGCCGCCACGGGTCGAAGCGGGTCAGTTCGGCGATGGCCAGCTCCCGCTCCTTCAGATCCACCACCACCGGACGGCTGTACGGGGTGTTGTCCCGGCGCATCACCGCCATCAGCTTGGGCGAATTGGCGCCGTCGCCGCGCTCGATGACGATCGCCGTCTCGCCATTGCTCAGCCGTACCACGGCACCGGGGGGATAGAGCCCCACCGCCCGCTCCAGCAGCGTCGCCGCCTCCGGATCGGCCCCCGCCCTCAGCTCGTCGAGCGCCTCGCTCACCTCCGCCGGCTTGCGATAGGCCCGCGACATGAACATCGCGCACCAGGCGTCCGCCACCGCCAACACCCGTGCCGAACCACGGATGTCGTTACGCTTCAAGCCCGCCGGATAGCCGGAACCGTCGGGCCGCTCGTGGTGCTGCTCCACCGTCTCCAACCACACCCGGTCGACCACCCCGAGGGCGCGCAGGTAGGCCGCCCCCTCGGCCGGATGGCGGCGGATCTCCTTCCAGGTCTCCTCGCTGAGCGGCCCCTTCTCCTGATGCAGGCTCTCCTGATCGGGCATCATGAGGTCGTGGGTCAACGCGGCACAGGCCAGGCCCTGCAGTTCGCCGCGCGGGATCTTGCGCATGGAGGCGATGCTCACCGCGACGATGGCGTTGTGCATCGCGTGGGTGACCCGGTAGCTGCCGCTCTGCTCCAGTTGGATGGTGGCCAGGGTGGCGTCGCGATTGCGCGCGTTGGCGCGGAGGATCTGCTTGGCCACCGCGCGGATCATGCCGACCCCGTGGGGCTTCTGCTCGGCGAGCAGTTGGAGCGCCATGCGCAGCCGGGTACGCATGGCGTAGAACCACTCGCGGGCCGACTGATACTCGATCGGCCCGGCGAGGAAATCCTCACGCAGCGGGATCCGCCGCACCCGCCCGTCCGTGCGCTCGTCGCCAACGGCCTCACGATACAGCCCCTGCACGGCGGCGTGGTCGATGTGCAGCTGCGACTCGATCACCGTGCCGCGGGTCCACACCAGGTTGCCCCCCTTGTCGAACAGATCCCAGGGGAGCCCGTGGCCGGCCAGCAGTTCCCCCATCTCCACCGGGAGGAGATGGAGCACCTCATCCATGCCGGCCTCCCGAAGTCCGCGTCCGGCGGACGAACCGCCGCGGCGACGAATCCAATTTGTTACGCAATACCCCGATCATCACGAAGGCGTACTCCAAACACCCATTTCATCCGCACAAGCATGCCAGAAACCGCGTACTCAAGCGTCAATTCCGTTAACCGGCAAACGCGGCGGAGCGACCGTTCATCGCATCACACCCCACCTCCCACTCGAAACCGTGTAATGAAATAACGTCGAGATTGTAATAATAGTATTACGTACACGTAGTCAAAATGCCGTAGACACCGTCACCCACCCGACGCTAGCATCCGTAGCCAGTCAGTCAACACCACTCTCCACCGACAACGATCAGGGAAGCCCTCCATGGCCAAAGGAACTCGCGCCTCGTCGATCCTGCTCGCCCTCGGGGCGCTCGCCTCCACCGTTCTCTGTGCCGGCCCCCGGAGCGCCAACTACCACCTCGCCGCCTCGGTGATGGATGCCGCGGGAGGCCAACGGACAACCGCCACGCGGCGCTTCGTCGATGCCCTCGGCCAACCTGCCGCCGCCCTTTCGGTCGATTCTACCCGCGCACTACGTTCCGGCTTCATCCCCCAGACCCCGTTCCAGCCGCTCTTCAACGACCGACTGGTGACCTCAATCCAGGAGGCGCTGACCGCCATCGCCCAGTTGCCCGGAACTTCCACCCAGGAGGCGCGGCGAATCGACCAGGCGATCGACCTGCTGAATCGGGTGCTGGCCGACTTCGACGCCGGACGGTTCACCCAGGGGCTCAACGAAATCCGCCAGGCGATCCTCGACCTGGAGAAGGTGGGGCCGATCACCGAGCCCTACCAGCGCATCCTCGCCAAAGCGGCCGAGGTGGTGGTCACCACCGAGATCAACGTGATTGCCTCCACCGCAGGCGACACCAACCCCTTCGTCATCGGCGCCCGTACCCTAGTGACGCAAGGACTCAGCGAATGGTCGGCCGGCGACTACCGAACCGCGGTCAACACCTTCAAAGACGCCTACCAGCAGGCCACCCTGGCCTGACCCAGACGAAAACCCACGACAACACTCCAAACTGGAAGGGAGGAGCCGATGACACCCTTTGCAAGGATCACGATTATGTTGCTGGCCGCTCTATTGAGCGGAACCGCCCTGGCGGTCCCCGACGTGATCAACTATCAAGGCAAGCTCGAAGACGCCTACCAAGTGCCGCTGGAGGGGGTCGTCGACATCACCTTCACGATCTATGACGCGCCGAGCGGCGGCACCCCGCTGTGGAACGAGTTCCACGGCGGCGTCATGGTCTCCGCCGGCCTGTTCGACCTGCAGATCGGCACCCTCACCACGGGACTCTCCGCCGCCTTCGACGGCGGCGACCGCTGGCTGGAGATCCAGATCGGCAGCGACCTGCCGATGTCCCCCCGCCAGTACATCAGCAGCACGGCCCACAGCTTTTTCGCCAACCAGGCGACCCGGGCCCTCCAGGCCGACCAGGCGGCGGAGGCCAACCACACCACCAACGCCGACTTCGCGACCAATGCCGGCGACGTAGCGGACGCCGACATCACTCCCAACAGCGTTACCGTCAACGGCGTCGCAGTGATCGACAGTAGTGGCCGTTGGGTCGGCGACCCCACCGATCTTCAGGGCCCACAGGGGGAGCGGGGGCCCCAGGGCGTTGCGGGGCCCACCGGCCCGCAAGGAGAGCAGGGACCCCAGGGCGTTGCGGGGCCCACCGGCCCGCAGGGAGAGCAGGGGCCCCAGGGCGTCGCGGGGCCCACCGGCCCGCAGGGAGAGCAGGGGCCCCAGGGCGTCGCCGGCGTGCAGGGACCACAAGGCCCACAGGGACCGGTCGGCGATTCGTTCCTTGACACCATCGGCTGCGCCACCGACCAGATCCTGCGCTTCGACGGCAGCCAGTGGCGGTGCGCGGACCTGCCGACCAGCGGCGGGCTCTCCTCCATCACCGTCTCCAACGGCAGCATGCTCCGTTTTTTCGACGAGGCGGGTAACGTCATCGCCGACCGCTCCCTGCCCGGGTGCAACTACCGCCAGGATGTCGGGGCCTACGGCCGCGACACCTCCGGCAACGTCTACGTGGCACAGGCCGTCGCTCCGTGCGACACCAACTCGTACACCCGGCCTTTCGTGAGCAAATTCTCGCCGCGGGGCGACGTCATCTTCGAAAAGATGGTCGAGTATCAAAATGACACCGCAACGGAGGGGATTCTGGATGGCATGGCGGGCGGCGCACCGAACAAACAGGGCGAATTCCTGTTGGCCGGCGCCTTCTCCTACCCCTGGCTAGGCCGCACGATCTGGCGCTTGGTCAAGTTGGACGCCAGTGGCGAGGTCACCTACGTCGGCCCCGACCTCCCCTACGGTTTCCCCGACGCCCGCTATTCGACGCTCACCGCCAACGGGGGGCTAATCCTATCCAGCGGCGAGGTGGTCACTGGCATCTCCAACGACGGCACACGGGCATGGCGAAACACCTCCGCCGTCTCCACCGACGGCAACCCTCAACCCCTGGTGGCCCTCGACGATGGCAGCGTCTGGATCAGCCGCATCCACCAGAACGGACTGGAGGCGCTGCGGGTGAACGGCGATACGGGCGAGGTGCTGGAAACCTGGAACCAACCCAAGGTCGGCAGCTACCCGCTAATGACCGCCTACTACGACCGCAAGACGAAAGAGATGTGCGCCACCGTGTACTCGGGGGGAATCGTCTGCCAACACCGGCCGTTCGCCTCGTCGCGGATCGGAAAGGATTTCACGGGCATCTCCGCCCGCGGCCCCGACACCATGAATGCACCGTTCTCCGACGCCGTCGGACGGGTCTTCTGGTCCACCGGCAACGTCAACAACAACGCCACCATCATCATCACCGCTTACGGCAGCCCCACCTACACCATCTACCCCGACCTGCCGCTCTCCCCGCGGGAGATCTTCTGAGCGCCGCTGGAACCCGCCCCCCACCCCGCGGTACGCGATCGCGAGAGTCGTATCCGATAGTGGTCGGTTTATCCGTACAACGACTCACACCGACTGCAATACAGTACGGGCAATCAACTTTGGGAACGGAAGTTGGCTTTTTTTCACCAAGACAGATCATCGAGTGCAGCAACGATTTGCTGCGCGACAGCGCGCCAATGCGCATCTCCGTCGGTGGGGAAGACCGTCATGGATGGATAGACCGCCTTTCGATAGGTGATGCTCATATCCCACTTCTCATCGGAAATCGCCGACGGCACCCACACCGGAAGACCGATTGCACCGGCCAACTCCGCCAACGAAGAGGTCCCGGAGATCACCACGTCAACCGCGGACAGCAGCGACGCCAGTTCGTCTTGATCGTCTTTCAGGTTGATCTGCGGCGTGTAGAGCGTCTCACCGGAATCCTTCAGGGCCGCCACCTCCTCCGGGGTGCATTCGTGTTGCACGTTTACTACGAGTAAGTCGTGGCCACCCAATGCGGAAAGCAGCGTGGCGAGGGGCATATACCAATGCCGTCGAGCGGGGTCATCCGCCACACCGCGCCACCCGATGGCCACCCGCCGTCGACTTCCGCCTGCCGCCTCGAGACGACTCCGCCACGCGGCGACTTTTGCCGGGTCCGCTTGGAGGTACCCTCCAACCTCCTGCGCCCAATCCGACCAATACCATCGACCAAGCGTGGCGATTTGGGTAACCCGGTCGAATTTCCCGGCGCGCACCCACCGCTGCAGGTTGCGTCCACCGTCCGGCGACTCGAATGTCACCTCCGGGAACGAACGCGCAAACAGCGTCTTCAGCCGCGCATCGCAAGTTGCCGTCCACTTCGCGCGCGTATTGCCAACGGAGCGAAGAAAGCGGACATAGCGAATCTCATCCCCCAACCCCTGCTCACGCAGCACGAGGATACGCCCCGTCTCGCCGCGAGGATCTTCCAGCAGCGGGACCGCCGTGGCAGCAGCGGTAAACGAGGCTCGCCAGTCGTAGTGAGCGAATCCCTCGGCGAACTCACCGATCCGGAACAACGCATTGGACAGGTTGTAGTGGGCATCCCGGTATCGCGGATCGATGGCGATCGCACGTCGAAAACACTCGATCGCGCGCGTCCACTCCCGCCGTTCGTTCCACGCGCTACCGAGGCTGTTCCATGCTTGTGGATGGGTCGGATTGATTTGCAGGGCACGCTGTAGCGCCTCGATCGCCCCTTCAACCTCTCCGGCCCCCAATCTTGCGTTGCCAAGATTGGCGAATCCGCCGAAGTTGTCGGGGGCCAAAGAGACCATTCGTTCCAACACCCGGACGGCTTCGTCATAGAGGCCCGCCTGCTCGTAACAGGCGCCCAGGTTGTTCATTACGTCGTGGTTGTCCGGCATGATCCGCAACGCGCGTTCAAAATAGCGGGTAGCGTCGGCGAAGCGCTTCCGCTGCGCCATGACCACGCCCATGGCGTTGAGTGCACCGAAATGCGCGCCATCTTGACGCAATATCTTGCTCAACGTCTTTTCCGCACGCTCCAATTGGGCAGCGTGGATGGAATGCACGGCCTTTTCGAACAACTTGTCTATCGCGGTTGCCATATACTCTTTAACCTGCCACGGAACCCGGACAAGCGCGAATTGTCCCAAGATCGCGCCGGATTGTCGCCCGCCCCCCCATTCGATGGAGCGCAGGAGACCCCATGAAGCCCTCCCCCTTCGCCCGCCTCGTTCTGCTGCTGGCCCTGCTCGGCCTCGCCGCCCAGGCCGGTGCGGTGGAGCTCGACCCGCTGATCCGCCACCTCGACCGCCTGTGGCGCGGCGAGACCTCGCAGGCCACCCTGACGATGACGGTGAAGACCCGCCGCTACCAGCGCACCATGTCCCTGGAGAGCTGGTCCCGCGGTAAGGAGCACTCGCTGATGCGGGTGCTCGAACCGATCAAGGACCGCGGCGTCGCCACCCTCAAGGTGGACGCCAACATCTGGAACTACCTGCCGAAGATCGACCGGGTGACCAAGATCCCGGCGAGCATGATGGCAGGCTCCTGGATGGGCAGCCACTTCACCAACGACGACATCGTCCGCGAGAGCACCTTCGAGGACGACTACACCTCGGCCCTCAGCTTCGAGGGGACGCGCGACGGCCACACCATCTACGAGATCACCTCGCGGCCCTTGCCGGACGCCGCGGTGGTCTGGGGCAAGGTGGTGACGGTGCTCGACCAGACCACCCTGGCCCCCCTCTACGCCCGCTACTACGACGAGGAGGGCGCGCTGGTGCGCACCATGACCTTCGACCGCCCCGAGGAGATCGACGGGCGGGTCATCCCCATGCGGCTGACCCTGCAACCGGAGGAGAAGCCCGACGAGTCGACGGTGGTCCTCTACCGACAGATCACCTTCGGGGTACCCCTCGACGACGCATTCTTCTCCCTGCGCAACCTGAAGCGGCGACGCTGACCCCGCCATGCAACGCCACGCCTCCCCGCTGCCGACCCTCGCCTTCGTCGCCTGGCGCAACGTCTGGCGCAACCCGGTGCGCAGCCTGCTCACCATCTCCGCACTGGCCGGCGGGCTGGCGATCATGATCCTCTACGCCTCGCTGCTGGAGGGGATGGCCCGCGACATGGTGCGCTACGCCACCGAGCTGAACACCGGCCACCTGCAGGTGCAGCGCCGCGCCTTCATCGACGACCGCGACCTCTACGCCACCCTCCCCGACGACTGGCTGGGCGCCCTGGAAAAGGAGTTGCCCGGCGCCCACTTCGCCCCGCGGCTCTACGCCGCCGGCCTGGCGAGCGCCGCGGAGAGCTCCGCCGGGGTGCTAATCGAGGCGGTGGACCCGGCGCGGGAGCGGCAGACGACACGCATGCTCGACCACCTGCGCCGCGGCGAGGCGCGCCTCGACGTGGCCGACGTCACCGCCCGCGGGCTGACCCGCTACAACGTGGTGATCGGCGCCCAGTTGGCGAAGAACATGCGCCTCCACCCCGGCGACGAGCTGGTACTGGTGACCCAGGCGGCCGACGGCAGCGTCGGCAACGCGCTCTACCGGGTCGCCGGCGTGCTGCGCCCGCTGGAACCCGCCTTCGACCGCATGGGGGTGCTGCTCTCGATAGAGGCCTACCGGGAGCTGATGTACCTGGAGCAGGGCTACCACGAGCTGGCGGTGCGCCTCGACGACCCGGACCGGCTGGAGAGCGCCCAGGCCACCATCGACGGGGCGCTGCATGCCCTCGCCCAACGCGAGCCCCTGGACGAACTGGGCGGCCCGGCGGTGGTGCGCAACTGGCGCCAGATCAACCCGGCGGTCGCCGACCTGCTGGGGTTGAGCGGGGCGATGAACCTGATCGTCGGCCTGATCGTGGTCGGGCTCGCCTCCCTGGGGATGCTCAACACCCTGATGATGGCGATCCACGAGCGCACCCGCGAGTTCGGCATCCTGCTGGCGATCGGCATGAAGCGGCGCTGGCTGCTGCTGGCGGTGGTGCTCGAATCGCTCTACCTGGCGCTGGTGGCGGCCGCCGCCGGCACCCTCCTCGGCCTGCTCGGCGCCCACTGGCTGGCCACCCGCGGCATCGACTTCAGCGCCACCATGCCCGACGGCTACGACTGGGGCGGGATGGTCTTCGAACCGGTGATGAAGGGCCACCTGCTGGCCGGCGACGTGGTCAACGCCGGCCTGCTGATGATCGCGGTGACCCTGCTCGCCTCGCTGATCCCGGCATGGCGGACGGTGCGCATGCGCCCGGCGGAGGCGATGCGATGAACCGCTGCACCAGCCACCTGCCCCTCGCCACGCTGTTGCTGCTCGCCTGGCGCAACCTGTGGCGCCACCGCCGCCGCACGCTCATCACGCTGAGCTCCATCGCCATCGGCTTCGGCCTGGCGGTGCTCTTCATCGGCATCGGCGACGGCAGCCACAGCTCGATGATCCGCAACGCCATCAAGCTCGGCGAGGGGCACCTGACGATCCAGCCGCGGAGCTATCTGGAGGCCCCCGCCAACCACAAGTACCTCGCCGACGGCGACGCGCTGGCGGCCAAGGTGAAGGCCACCGGCTTCGCCGGCCGGGTGGAGCCGCGCATCTCCATCCAGGTGCTCGCCAGCACCGCCAACAACTCGGTGGGCGCCGGCCTCGAAGGGATGGCCGATGCCCACGACCAGCGGGCGGAGATGCTGCGCGGGATGCTGGTGGAGGGCAAATGGATCGAGCCGGGCGACCGCCGCGGCATCCTCATCGGCGACGGCATGGCGCGCAAGCTGAAGGCCAAGGTGGGTGGCAAGGTGGTGCTGATGGCCGGCCGGCGGGGCGGCGACACCCAGGCCCAGCTGGGCCGGGTGCGCGGCATCTTCGACTCCCACGTCGACGAGCTGGACGACTTCCTGGTGCTCGCCGACCTCGGTCTGGCGCGGCGCTTCCTCGAAGGGGAGGGGGCGGACCCGGCGCGGGGACCGGTCACCCGGCTGGCGCTGTTCCTCGACGATCCGGAGGAGCTGGAGGAGTGGAAGGCGCGCCTGAAGCCGCTGGTCGAGGAGCCGCAGACGGCGCTCTTCGACTGGCGGGAGATGATGCCGCAGCTGGTCCAGTTCGTCGTTCTCGACAACGCCGGCAACTACGTCTTCCTCGCCCTGATCCTGATCCTGGTGGTCTTCGGCATCGTCAACACGGTGCTGATGAGCGTGCTCGAACGGACCCGCGAATTCGGCCTGCTGCGCGCCCTGGGGCTCGCCCGGCGCCATCTGCTGCTGCTGGTGTTCTGCGAGTCGGTGCTGCTCAGCGTGCTGGCGGTGGCCGCCGGCTGGCTGGTGGGGGGCGGGGTGCAGCTCTGGTTCTCCAGCCACGGCATCGACTTCTCGGCGCTGATGAGCCAGGGCACCGCGGTGATGGGCACCTTCATGGACCCGGTGGTCTACACCGAGATCTCCGGCGAGCGGGTCCTCCAGCTCACCGCCATCATCTTCGCCGCCACCCTGGCAACCGGCATCTACCCCGCCATCAAGGCCGCCCGCGTCACCCCGGTGGAGGCGCTACGGACGTGACGGGATGGTGGTGGAATCGAGACTGGTTTCACCATGAAGGACATGAAAAGAAACGAAGGGCAAGAGATACGAGAAATGTAGGATGGGCAAAGCGGAGCGTGCCCATCAAGACAACACTGCCACGGCGCAGTTCACTGCCTTCGCTCGATGGGCACGTCGCTATCGCTCCTTTGCCCATCCTACGAATCGGTTCACGAAAGGCTGATTTGAGGTTTCGCAATGGCACTACTGACACTCAAGGGGATCGGCAAGCGCTACCGCCAGGGCGAGGTGGAGGTAGAGGCGCTGCACGGGGTCGATCTGAGCATGGAGGAGGGAGAGTTCGCCGCCCTGGTGGGGCCCTCGGGCTCCGGCAAGACCACGCTCCTGAACCTGATCGGCGGCCTCGACGCCCCCAGCCAGGGCAGCGCGCACCTCAACGGCACCGACATCGCCGCCCTCGACGAGGCGGCCCTCTCCGACTTCCGCCTCTATCAGCTGGGCTTCATCTTCCAGGCCTACAACCTGGTGCCGGTGCTCAGCGCCCTGGAGAACGTGGAGCTGGTGATGGTGCTGCAAGGACGCCCCGCCGCCGAGCGGCGCGAGCGGGCGCTGCACTACCTGCGACTGGTCGGCCTGGAGCAGCTCACCGACCGCCGCCCCTCGGCACTCAGCGGCGGCCAGCAGCAGCGGGTGGCGGTGGCCCGCGCGCTGGCCGCCGGCCCCCGCCTGGTGCTCGCCGACGAGCCCACCGCCAACCTCGACTCGGAGAACGCCGCCGCCCTGCTCGACGTCATGCACCGCCTCTCCCATGAGGAGAAGACCACCTTCCTCTTCTCCACCCACGACCCGCGGGTGGTGGAACGGGCCGAACGGATCATCACCCTGCGCGACGGCCGCATCGCCGACGACCGACGGGTCACCCCCGACCATGACCATTGACCCGCCCGTAGGGTGGATAAGCGCAGCGCATCCACCGCAACGGAAGCACCTCCACCACCCTCTCGGAGAAGCCCAACACCCGGAGGTACGATTCAACCGCAACAGGTGGATGCGCTACGCTTATCCACCCTACGCACTGCTCCTCGCCGCCACCCTCGCCCTCCCCCTCCACGCCGCCGAGTTCACCGGCCGCCTCTCGCTGCTCGGCGCCTTCAGCCACCCCGGCCGTGGCGAGGCGGGCTACACCGCCGGCGACCACCGCACCCTCACCGCCGACCAGCAGGCGCTGCGCCTGATGCTCGACGGCACCGCCGAGCAGGGCGAGTGGTCGTTCCACCTGAAAGGGGCGCGCCAGCGTCTCCAGGGCTACGCCACCGAAGCCCCCCACTCCAGCCAGCTCTTCCGCTACCGCCGGCTCGCCGGCGATCTGATCGAGCACCAGGGCCCCGACGATCTGCTCCGGTTCGGCGTGGAGGTGGACCGCGCCTACTACCGCCACCGCTTCGGCCCGCTCACCGTCGGCCTCGGCCGCCAACCGCTGGACTGGGGCGCCGGCCGCCTCTGGCAGCCCCTCAACCTGTTCGGCGCCTTCGCCCCCACCGACCTCGACACCGACTACAAGCCGGGCATCGACGGCGCGGTAATCGACTGGTACCCCAGCCCCTTCTCCTCGCTCACCGCCGCCCTCGTCCTCTCCCCCGACCACGACCCCGCCACGGAGGAGAGCGGCGCCCTCCACTACCGGCGGCAGGTGGGGGAGCTCTCCGAGCTGTCGCTGGCGGCGGGCCGGGTGAACGGCGACCAGATCGCGGGCGGGGCCTTCGAGAGCGCCTGGGGCGGCATGGGGTGGCGGGTGGAGGGGAGCCACTACCAGAGGACAGGGGCTGGAGGCGAAGGGTGGTTCTGGATCGCCGGCGTCGACTACCAGTTCGACGACGGCACCCTGCTCACCGTCGAGGGTTGCCACCACGACGGCGGCGCATCCGACGCTGCACAACTCGCCGCGCTGATCAGCGACCACTGGGTCGGCTACGGCCTACAACCGCAACTGGGGCGGCAGGTGCTGGGCGTCGCCCTGGAGCGCGACCTCACCCCCCTGCTGAAGGGGAGCTACACGCTGCTCGACAGCTTCCTGGACGGCGCCACCTCCCAGCTCCACCAGTTCAACCTCACCTACTCGCTGAGCAACGAGTCCGACCTGCTGCTCTCCCTGACCACCACCCGCGGCAAGGGCGCGGACGCCACGGGCGCCCTCCGATCGGAATTCGGTCACCTCCCCACCACCCTCACCCTGCGCTATCGCGTCTACTTCTGATCGCCGATCTCTCCCGCCGTGGGATGCCGGTTTCGGCGGGTATCCGGCCGTAGGTCGGCGCTACCGCGCCGACGCGAACGAAGGCAGCGGACTCCCGACCGCGACGCTCTTCCCGGACGGAGCATCCCGTTCGGGAAGAATGGTGGACACAACGCAAACGCGGTGCCTCCGTTCCCGTCGGCGCGGTAGCGCCGACCTACGGTCTCCACCCACGGAGCGAACCCGAAGTGCGACATCCATCGCCCAACCGAAGCGTCTCTACGCCTCGGCACCGTCTTGTGGTAGAAGAACGCTTTGCAACGAACCACGGAGAACAACCATGCCCCGCGAGATCATCAGCACCGACCAGGCCCCCCAGGCGATCGGCACCTACTCCCAGGCGGTGAAGGTGGGCGACACCGTCTACCTCTCCGGCCAGATCCCCCTGGTACCGGCGACCATGGCGCTGGTCGAGGGCGACATGGAGGCACAGATCCGCCGGGTCTTCGACAACCTGCAGGCGGTGGCCCGCGCCGCCGGCGGCGAGCTCGCCGACATCGCCAAGCTCAACATCTTCCTCACCGACCTCGGCCACTTCCCCCTGGTCAACGAGGTGATGGCCGCCTACTTCCAGCAACCCTATCCGGCCCGCGCCGCCATCGGCGTGGCCTCCCTGCCCAAAGGGGCCGCGGTGGAGATGGACGCGGTCATGGTCCTCGGCGGCTGACTCCCGCCGACGGACCATGGCCCTTTTGGCGCCACAAAGTAAGCCCGAAAAGAAGATAAACCGCAGATTTACGCAGATGAACGCAGATATATACCTGCCAAATCTGCGTTCATCTGCGCAAATCTACGGTTGAATATATAGATGACGGCCCCGGCGACGGGATCACCCGCCCGTTGGCGATCCGGGTATCTCCCACTATAATTCCGCCGACCACTCCATGTGGTGGTCCTCTACGTACCCAACCACCAGCTGACCCATTCGATCCGCATGAGTACCATCGAATCGATCAACCGGATGTTCACCTCCTCCGACGCACAGCGGCTCCTCGAAGCCCACAAGCAGGTCGCCCAGGAGTTCCAGCGCTCCAACGCCGAGGTGAAGGAGGTGGCCCGCGAAGGCGTCAAGTTCCAGCAGAAGATGCACAGTGCCGCCGGCGACGGCCACCTCGGCTCGCGCCTCGACGTCTACGCCTGACGTCAGCGGCGCCTCCCTGCCCCCCCGCGTGCCCCCCGACCACCCCCTCTGGCGCTGTCCGCTCTGTGCCCAGCCGCTGCACGGGGACGACGACGGGCTCCACTGTGACGTCGGCCACCGCTTCGACCGCGCCCGCGAGGGCTACGTCAACCTGCTCCCCGCCCACCACAAGCGGAGCCATGACCCCGGCGACGGCAAGGCGATGGTGCGCAGCCGTCGCGAATTCCTCGACCGCGGCCACTACCGGCCGCTGGCCCGGCGGCTGGCGGAACTGAGCGAGGCGGCCTACCGGCAACGGCAGGGGGAGTCCTTCCGCCTGCTCGACAGCGGCTGCGGCGAGGGCCACTACATCGGCCAGATCGCCGAGACCCTCGGCGCCCCCCTGCGCCGCGACCTCCACCTCGGCGGCAGCGACATCGCCAAGGAGGCGGTCCGCCTCGCCGCCAAACGCCACCGCGCCGTCCACTTCGCGGTGGCCAGCAGCCACGCCCTGCCGATAGCCGACGCCCGCCTCGATCTGGTGCTCTGCGTCTTCGCCCCCCACCACCCGGAGGAGCTGTGCCGGGTCCTCAAACCCGGCGGCCGTTTCCTCCACGTCACCCCCGCGCCCCACCACCTCTACGCCCTGCGCCAACAGGTCTACGACACCCCGACGCCCCACACCCCCGCGGCGACCGGGATCGCCGGTCTGCAACACCTCGAACGGCAGGAGCTGCGCTACCCGCTACTCCTCGACCAACCCGGCGACCCTGCCCGGCTCCTCGCCATGACCCCCTACTACTGGCACGCCAACGAGGCCACGCAGCACCGCATCGCCGTACTCGACCGGCTGGAGACCGAGGCTCACTTTTTCATCGACCTCCACGGCCGCCCGTGAGCGCCCCCCCCCGGAGGTCCCCGCTACTCCCCCCCAACCATGAAGAGCAGTTGGCTCCCCCCGCCGGGGTAACGGATCCGGTAGTCGGGAATGCCGTCGCCGTTGACGTCGCCGGCCTCCTCCAGCGTCAGCGCACCGCCGCTCCCGCCACCCTCGACCCCGTAGTCGAAGACCCCGCGCAGGCGCACCCCGTCCAGCTCGACGGTCAGCACCCCCTCGCCGTCCAATACCACCTGCCCGATACCCGGCAGTGCCTCCAACCAGTCGCCCAGCGGGCTCCACTCGGCGGGGGTCGGCCACAGCGCCTGGGAGAGGCGCTGGTCGCCGTCGCGGTAGACGAACGCCACCCGATAGAGGCCGGGGAGCCCCTCCCGCGGGACCACTGAAATCCCTTCCGACGCGGCGTCGTCCGCCGGGGCGATGGCCAGCCCCGGCTGGAAGTGGTACTCGACGCCGCCGCCGGCGGTGGCGAACCGCCCCCCTTCGCGTACTTCGTACGCTGCCAGGCCGGCGGCGCGCAGGCCGTCGTCCAGCCGCTGGGGCTGCTCGACGGCGGGGACCAGCTCGATCGCCTCCCCGCTCCCGGTCACCAACCGCAGCGCGCCGCCGTCACCGGCCCATACACCCGGTGCCTCCCCCGGCGCCGCCTCGCCCACGGCGAGCGGGCGCAACACCAGCCGGTTGACCCCGTCGCTGCCGCTGACCACCCCGGTGGCGGGGTCCTGGGTCGTATCGGCAAGGTGGAAATGGCCGTCGAGCCCGCTCGCCACCTGTCCCATCAGCGCCTCACCACGGCCGTCGACGAGCTGGCTCAGGTCCGGTGCGGGTGTGCGGGGATCGCCGATCAGCGGCGTGGCGACCGCCGGCTCGGCGCCATCCTCCTCACCTTCGCCGCTCCCCGCGGCGGCAGTCGGCGAAGGTGCCGGCGCCGAAGCGGGTGCCGACGCCGGTGCCGATACCTGGGATGAAACGGCCGGGGGCGTCGCCGTGGGCTCCGGTGTAGGGCTTGCCGTGGGGGTCGGCGTCACCGCCGGAGAGGAGGCGGGAGCGGACGTCGGCGTGGACGTCGGCGTGGACGTCGGTTCCGGGGTCGGGGTCGGGGTCGTGGTCGTGGTCGGGGTCGGGCTGGGCGTCGAAACGGGCGTCGGAGTCGGGCTCGGACTGGACGTCGGCGAGGGAGACGGCGCGCCCGCCTCGGCGGCGCGCACCGCGCCATTCAGGACGTTGCCGCTGGGGTCGACCGAGACGATGCGCAGCCACACCCGCGCCGGATCGACGCCGGTCAGGCGCACCCGATGCACCGTACCCATCCCCGCCTCGCTCGCCTCGAAGTCGAGCGCGTCGGCGGCGCTACCGAAACGTACCTTGGAGGAGGCCGGCTCGTCGGTCGACCAACGCACC
>NZ_BAAHXB010000054.1:0-37175 GCF_054657215.1 Endothiovibrio diazotrophicus | reverse complement strand
ATTCTTTCGCGGGCCCTAAACACTCAACACCAATCACTCAACACTGGCGCGCCTCAGCGCGCCTGTGTGTTGTCCCAGATCTCGTCGTCGATCACCCCCTCCTCGCGGGTCCACACCAGGTTGGCGATGATCTTGAACTTGGCCACCGACATGGCGCCGCGCTTGTTGCGCCGGCTCCCCTCCCCCTCGGCGCCGGCCGCCTCGATCTCCTCGCGGGTGGCCTCGTAGATCTCGTAGGGCTCGTACTCCTCGTCCATCAGCACCAGCACCACCGAATCCCACGCGGCGTCCATCTTCAACTGACCGATACGCTGGCCCGACTTCGCCTCGTCGGCGATCATCCGCCCCTTGATCTGGATCCGCCGCCCCTCGCGCTCGCCGCGCCCGACGGCGTCGTAACCCAGGCTCGGATCGCCCACCAGCTCCAGATCCAGCAGCCGGGCCGCGTCCGCCTCGGCGATCTCCACGCTGACCCCGCCGAGCGGCTTGCCGGTGGCGCGTCGGTAGTCGGCAGCCAGTTTGCGCGCCTGGGAGATGAGGGCGGTAACGTCGTAAACGGCCAAGGCGAAGGAGACTCCAAACCACGCGGCCCAGCGGTCGGGCCGTCCGCCGCCATTGTATCCGATCCCCGCCCGGTCTCTATCCGCTTCCTTTGCCCTACGACCGTTTTCGGCGACAATTGTCCACTTTAACGCCAATAACAACGGACTCCCCAGCCCCATGACCGACACCGCCCCACTGATCGCCGCCCTCCAGAACCCCGCCCTCTACGACCATCCGGTGGAAGGCTTCCAACTGGTGGAGACCCACATCTCCTGGGTGATCCTCACCGGCCCCTACGCCTACAAGGTGAAGAAGCCGATGGACTTCGGCTTCCTCGACTTCACCACCCTGGAGAAGCGCAAGTTCTTCTGCGAGGAGGAGCTGCGCCTCAATCGCCGCCTCGCCCCGCAGCTCTACCTGGAGGTGGTGGCGATCGGCGGCAGCCCCGAGGCACCGGTGCTGGGCGGCGGTGGCGAACCTTTCGAGTACGCGGTGAGGATGGCCCAGTTCGACCAGGACGCACTGGCCGACCGGGCGCTCGCCCGCGGCGAGCTGGGGGCCACCGAGATGGACCAGGCCGCGCAGATCGTCGCCGACTTCCACGCCGTCGCCGCGGTGGCCGGCCCCGAGCGCCCCTTCGGCTCCAGCGCGATGGCCCACGCCCCGGTGCGCGAGAACTTCGAGCAGATCCGCCCCCTGTTGAGCGAGACCGCCGATCTGGAGCGGCTGGAGGCGATGCGCCAGTGGGCCGAACAGCGCCATGGCGAACTGGACGCCACCCTGGACGCCCGCAAGGCCGCCGGCGCGGTGCGCGAATGCCACGGCGACATCCACCTGGCCAACATCGCGATCCTCGACGGCCAGGTGACGCTGTTCGACGGCATCGAGTTCAACGAGCCCTTCCGCTGGACCGACGTGATGGCCGACGTCGCCTTCCTGGTGATGGACCTGGACGACCGCAAACGCCCCGACCTGGGGCGGCGCTTCATCAATGGCTATCTGGAGCGCAGCGGTGACTACGGCGGCCTCGCGGTGCTCCCCTACTACCAGTCCTACCGCGCCATGGTGCGCGCCAAGGTGGCCTGCCTGCGCCGCGGCCAGCCGGGCCTCTCGGCGGACGAACAGGCGGCGATCCACGAGCAGTTCCGCGGCTACCTGGGGCTGGCCGAGGGCTACGCCGAGCGCACCGCACCGTGGATCGCCCTGACCCACGGCCCCTCCGGCGGCGGCAAGAGCCACCT
This sequence comes from Endothiovibrio diazotrophicus, assembly GCF_054657215.1. Lineage (NCBI taxonomy): Bacteria > Pseudomonadati > Pseudomonadota > Gammaproteobacteria > Chromatiales > Thioalkalispiraceae > Endothiovibrio > Endothiovibrio diazotrophicus. Next base: position 35,391 of record NZ_BAAHXB010000054.1, on the reverse strand, counting down.
CAGCCAGGCCCTGGTGGAACGTACCGGCGCCATCCGCCTGCGCTCCGACGTGGAGCGCAAGCGGCTGTTCGGCCTCGCCGCGGAGGATTCCAGCGACTCGGCGGTGAACGGCGGCCTTTACACCGCCGAGGCCACCCGGAAGACCTACGCCCGGCTGGAGGAGCTGGCCACGACCATTACCGCCGCCCGTTACCCGGTGGTCATCGACGCCACCTTCCTCAAGGGCGCCGAGCGGACCCGCTTCCGCGCCCTGGCCGAGCGCCTCGGCCTGCCCTTCCACCTGCTTGATATCCAGTGCGACGAGGCGCTGCTGCGCGAGCGGGTCGCCGGCCGCGAGGGCGACGCCTCCGAGGCCGACGTCGCGGTGCTGGAGATGCAGCTGAAGAGCCGCGAGCCGCTGAGCGAGGAGGAGCGCGCCGCCGCCCTCCCGGTCGACGGCGCCGCCCCCGACCTCGACGCCCTGGCGGCCCGCCTCTCAAACGCCTGAGGAGGCAACCACCGATGAAAGACAAGTCGATACGGCCCACCAGCGTCGAGAAGGTGATGCGGGAGAACGACTTCATCGTCTCCAAGACCGACAAGAGCGGGCGGATCACCTACGGCAACCGCATCTTCATCGAGTTTTCCGGCTACAACGAAGAGGAGCTGCTGGGTACCCAGCACAACGTCGTCCGCCATCCCGACATGCCGCGGGCGGTGTTCAAGCTGCTGTGGGACACCATCGCCCGGGGGGATGAGATCTTCGCCTTCGTCAAGAACCTGGCGAAGGACGGTTCCTTCTACTGGGTCTTCGCCAACGTCACCCCCACCTATGACCGGGAGGGGCGCATCGACGGCTACTTCTCGGTGCGCCGCAAGCCCAATCCCAAGGCGCTCCAGGTCGTCACCGACCTCTACCGCCAGATGCTGGCCGCGGAACGTGCCGCCGGCAGCCGCGAGGCGATCGATGCCTCCACCCGCATCCTGCTCGGTCTGCTGGCGGAGAAGGAGACCCGATACAACGACCTGATACTGGGCCTGCAAGGCATGCCGTAGGCAAGCGGCGGCTCCCGCGCAGGGATCGGCTCCCGCCGCGCCTGCCGGGAGAGAAATCCGCGCCGGGGCAACAAATCCGCCACCGATACCGGTTACAATACCGGTTTTTCCTCCCTGCCCCCGAGTGACCTGAGCCCCATGGAACTGTCCGTCGTCGTCCCCGTCCGCAACGAGGCGGAGAACATCCGCCCCCTGATCGAGGAGATCCGCGCTGCTTTGGAGGGGGTGGCCGACTACGAGATCCTCTACGTCGACGACGGCAGCGACGACGACACCCCCCAACGGCTGCGCGAGATGCAGGCCGAGGCGCCGCAACTGCGGGTGGTCCGCCACCGCGCCAGCTGCGGCCAGAGCACCGCGGTGCGCAGCGGGGTGAAGCAGGCCCGCGGGCGCTGGATCGCCACCCTCGACGGCGACGGCCAGAACGACCCGGCGGACATCCCGCGACTGCTGGAGATGGTGCGCAACGAACCGCCCGGCGAGCCGTTGCAGATGGTCGCCGGCTGGCGCCGCAAGCGCCACGACACGCCGATCCGCCGCCTCTCCTCGAAGATCGCCAACGGCGTGCGCGGCGGGCTACTCCACGACGACACCCCGGATACCGGCTGCGGCCTCAAGCTCTTCCTGCGCGAGACCTTCCTCGATCTGCCCTACTTCTCCCACATGCACCGCTTCCTGCCGGCGCTGGTGCAGCGCGCCGGCGGCCGGGTGGTGTCGGTGGAGGTGAACCACCGGCCGCGCACCCGCGGCGTCTCCAAGTACGGCATCGGCAACCGGCTGTGGGTCGGCATCGTCGACCTGTTCGGCGTGCGCTGGCTGCAGAAGCGCGCCCGCGTCCCGCAGATCGTCGCCGCCGACTCGGACCTCGAAGGAGGGCCGGAGGCGCGATGAATCCCCGGCTGATCCTGCGCGGCTTGGCGCTGATCGCCTCACTGGTCGCCATCGGCTACCTGGTGGACGCCCTGCAGTTGGGCCATCTGCTGGACAAGGACTGGATCGACCGCTCGGTGCGCGGCCAGGGGCTCGACGGCGAGCTGCTGTTCATCGCCGCGGGGGCACTTGCCACCGGCTTCGGCCTGCCGCGCCAGCTGATCGCCTTCCTCGGCGGCTACGCCTTCGGCTTCCTCGAGGGCTCGCTCTACGCGCTCGCCGCCGCCTCCCTCGGCTGCGCTGCCGCCTTCCTCTACGCCCGGCTGTTCGGCCGCGCCCTGGTAGTGGCACGCTTCGCCAAACGGATCCAGCGGCTCAACGACTTCGTCGAGGGGCACCCCTTCTCGATGACCCTGCTGATCCGCCTGCTGCCGGTGGGCAGCAACCTCGCCACCAACCTCACCGCCGGCGTCTCGCAGGTCCCGGCGTGGCCGTTCCTGCTCGGCTCGGCAATCGGCTACCTGCCGCAGACCCTGGTCTTCACCCTGGCCGGCAGCGGCGTCAACCTCGACCCGCTGCCGCGGATCGGCCTGGCGGCGGCTCTGCTGGTGGTCTCGGCGCTGCTCGGCATCCACCTCTACCGCCGCTTCCGCCACGGCCACAGCATCGGCCGGGAACTCGACGCCGAGCTGGGTGTCGACGATGAGACCGCCGCCACCTCCCCGACCCTGGACCGCCCATGAGCCCACTCCCCCCCCGCCCGCTGAGCGGCCGCCTGCCACTGGCGTGGAGCCTCGGCTGGCTGCTGCTGCTCGCCGCCTCGCTGGCCGCGCGCAGCTACGTGCCGATCGACGAGACCCGCTACGTCACCGTCGCCTGGGAGATGTGGCTGCGCGGCGACTTCCTGGTCCCCCATCTCAACGGCGAACTCTACAGCCACAAGCCGCCGCTGATGTTCTGGCTCTACGACCTGGGGTGGTGGCTGTTCGGGGTCAACGACTGGTGGCCACGGCTGGTCGCCCCGCTGTTCGGCCTCGGCAGCCTGTGGCTCACCCGCAACCTCGCCCGCCGGCTCTGGCCGGAGCGCGAGGCGCTCGCCGACCACGCCCCGCTGATCGTCCTCGGCGGGCTGTTCTGGGCCTTCTACACCACCGCCTCGATGTTCGACATGCTGGTGGTCTTCTTCACCCTGCTCGGCTTCGTCGGCACCCTGATCGCATGGCGCGGGCAGGTGCTGCGCGGGTTCGGTCTGTTGGCCGTGGCGATCGGCCTGGGGGTGCTGGCGAAGGGGCCGATCATCCTGCTCACCACCCTGCCGCCGGCGCTGCTCGCCCCCTGGTGGATGAGCGAGGGGCGCCCCGCCTCCTGGCACCGCTGGTACCTGGGGATCCTGGCCGCGGTGCTCGGCGGCGCGGCGATCGCCCTGGCCTGGGCGATCCCGGCGGCGATCCGCGGCGGCGAGAAGTACGCCGACGCCATCTTCTGGGGCCAGACCGCCAACCGCATGGTCAACTCCTTCGCCCACCGGCGGGGGGTCTTCTGGTACCTGCCACTGCTACCGCTGCTGCTCTTCCCGTGGTTCCTCTGGCCGCGGCTGTGGGTGCGGCTGGCGGCGCTGCGCCGTACCCCCGCGCCGGAACCGGGGGTGCGCTTCTGCCTCGCCGCCGCGCTGCCGCTGTTCATCGCCCTCTCGCTGATCAGCGGCAAGCAGCTCCACTACCTGCTGCCGATCTTCCCGATGGTCTCGCTGCTCGCCGCCCGCGCCCTCGACGACGATCAGCGGACCCTGCGCGACCTGTGGCTGCCGGGCGCGCTGGCGGTCGCCGCGGGAACCCTGCTACTGACCCTGCCGTGGTGGCGCGAGGCCACCCCGCTGCCGACGTGGGGGGCGGCGATCCAACCGCTGTGGGGGCTGCCGCTGGTGGCGCTCGGCCTGGTGGTCGCGGGCCTGCGCTGGAAACAGCTCACCCCTCGCCTGCTGGCGCTGGCGGCGACCGGCGCGCTGGCGGCGACGCTGTTCCAGCTCGCCCTCTTTCGCGCCGCCGGCGACGCCTACGATCTGACCCGGGTGGCCCGCTATCTCGGCACGTTGCAGACCGCGGGGGCGAACATCGCCAACGTCGCCAACTACCATGGCGAATACCAGTTCCTCGGCCGCCTCACCCGGCCGCTGGAGGAGGTCACACCGATGGAGCTGACCGCCTGGGCCCAACGCCACCCCGACGGCTACGCGTTGATCTACTACAAGGGGACCTGGCCGCGGGCGCTTGAGGGCGCCCTCTACAGTCAGAACCACCGCGGCGGCGGACTGGCGGTATGGCGCAGCGCCGATATCGTGGCCGGCCGGGCGGAGCAGGACGCTTCCGGCCGGCAGCTCCGTTGAACACGGCGCGCGCGGCACGTCCTATAGGGCGCGCCGCGCGCGCCGCGTCGAACGAAGGCACCATTCAGCAGGCGAAGGAAAACCGACCCGTCCGTCAACGCTTACGCGGCTTGGCCCGGGCGGTGGCGGGGGTGCTCCAGGGGTCGTCCGGCCAGACGTGTTTGGGGTAGCGCCCCTTCAGCTCCTTCTTCACCTCGGGGTAGGTGCGCTCCCAGAAGCCGCCCAAATCCTGGGTCACCTGGATCGGCCGGCGGGCCGGCGAGAGCAGGTGGAGGGTCACCGCAATCCGTCCGCCACCCACTCGCGGGGTCTCACCGAGCCCGAACAGCTCCTGCAAGCGTACCGCCAGCACCGGCGAGCTCCCGTCGGGGCGGTACTCCAGCCGGATCCGCGATCCGCTGGGGACGGTGATCCGCTCCGGCGCGGCCTCCTCCAGGCGCTGTTGCAACCCCCAGTCGAGCCGCGCACCGAGGGCGGCGGCGAGATCCACCCGGGCCAGATGATCGCGGCGGGTGATGCCGGAGAGGAACGGCGCGAGCCACCCCTCCAGATGCTGCGCCAGCCATTCGTCATCCATCTCCGGCCACCCTTCCTCGGGGAACCACCGGCGCAGCGAGAGCAGCCGCGCCTGCCACTGGCGCAGCCCGTCGTCCCACGGCAGGGCATCCAGCCCCAACGCCCGCACCCCCTCCACCATCGCCGCCACCGCCACCGCGGGATCGACCCGCTCCAGCGGCCGACTGCTCAGCGGGAGCTGACCGAAGCACTCCTCGCGACGAGCCACCACCGCCTGCTGGCGACCGTCCCACGCCACCGCCTCCCGCGTGGCGATCCGTCCGGGGAGATGGTGGCGCAGCACTTCGGCATCCAACGGGGCGGCGAGATGGATGGTGCCGTCGCGCCCCTCCAGGGCGGCCACCGCCAGCAGCGGCTCCCGCGCCAGGGGGTCGTGGGGGGCGAGGCGGGCACCGCCGCCGCCGCTCAGCCGATACCCCTCCCCCGTCTCGCGACGGCCGGCCACCCGGTCGGGGTAGGCCAGCGCCAGCAGCAACCCGGCGGACTCCTCACTATCCGTCTCCTCCTCGGCCAAGCGCAGCAGCCGCCGGTACTGCCGGGCGGCGCGGTCCACCGCAGCGCAGGCGGCGGGATCGGCGCCCCAGTCACGTAGCGGACCGCGGCCGTGGCGGCGGTAGGCGGCAAGCAGCTCCAGCCGCTCATGGAGGGCGGCCCCCCGTTCGCGGCGCGCGGCCAGCAGGTCGCGCTCCTCCAGCAGGGCCGCGAGGTCGCAGGCGAGCGCGCCGAGGCCGAGGGCCTGCCCCTCGCGCACCATGTGGGCGAGCCGCGGGTGGAGCGGCAGCGCCGCCATGGCGCGGCCGGCGGCGGTGATCCGCCCCGCCGCGTCGATCGCCTCCAGCGCCCGCAACAGCTCGCGGGCACGGGCCAGGGCGGCGGCGGGGGGCGGGTCGAGCCAGGCCAGCTGTCCCGGATCGGTCACCCCCCACAGGGCCAGCTCCAGCAGCAGCGGCGCGAGGTCAGCCGCGGCGATCTCCGGCGGGCGGCGCTTGAGCAGCCCGCGCTGGGTCGACTCCCCCCACAACCGGTAACAGACGCCGGGGGCGGTGCGCCCGGCACGGCCCGCCCGCTGATCGGCGGAATCCGCGGCGATGCGCACCGTCTCCAGCCGGGTGAGCCCGCTGCGCGGGTCGAAGCGGGGTTCGCGGGCGAGCCCGGAGTCCACCACCAGCCGCACCCCGTCGATGGTCAGGGAGCTCTCGGCGATCGGGGTGGCGAGCACCACCTTGCGCCGGCCGGCGGGGTCGGGACGGATGGCGCGGTCCTGCTCCCCCTTGGGAAGATCGCCGTAGAGGGGCTGGATCAGCGCCTCCACCCCGGCCGCTTCGAGCAGCCGCCGGGCACGGCGGATCTCACCGCCGCCGGGGAGGAAGGCGAGCAGATCCCCCTCCTCCTCGCCCAGCGCACGGCGGATGGCGGCGACCGTCCAGCGGGCGGGATCGCCCTCCGGATCCCCGGCGGCATAACGCAAGCTCACCGGGTGGGCCCGCCCCGCGGAGGTGACCACCGGGCAGTCGCCGAGCAGCCGCGCCACCGGCGCGGCGTCGAGGGTGGCCGACATCACCAGCAGCTTGAGGTCCTCGCGCAGTCCCTGCTGGGCGTCGATGCAGAGCGCCAGCGCCAGGTCGGCGTGGAGGCTGCGCTCGTGGAATTCGTCGAAGATCACCAGCCCCACCCCCTCCAGCTCCGGATCGCCCTGCAGGCGACGGGTGAGGATCCCCTCGGTGAGCACCTCGATGCGCGTGCGCTCGCTCACCTTGTGGTCGAAGCGGACCCGATAACCGACCCGCTCCCCCACCGGCTCGCCGAGCAGCTCCGCCATCCGCGCCGCCGCCGCCCGGGCGGCGAGCCGCCGCGGCTCGAGGATCAGGATCGAACGGCCGTCGAGCCACGGCGCATCGAGCAGCGCCGGCGGCACCCCGGTGGTCTTGCCGGCCCCTGGGGGCGCCTGGAGCACCAACGCGGAGTGCTCGGCGATCCGTCGGTGCAATTCGGGGAGGACATCGTCGATGGGCAGGGCGGACATGGGCGGGGATTGTACCGGTGGCCGGCGGCGGATCAATCGAACGCGGAGGCAAAAAAAGCCCGGCCAAGGCCGGGCGTCGAAGGCGCGCGGCGAACCGAGCGCCTACCAGCTGACGGCCTCCTTGGCGCCAGCCGCCGCGGCCAGGGCCTTCCGGATGGCGTCAGGGGAGCCCATGATGTTCATGAAGCTGTTGTCGCCCATCATCGACAGATCGGGAAAGTCGATGGCGATACGGAACTTCGCCGACAGGGCGTAGACGCTGTCGCCGACCACCACCATCTCGTAGGGCAGGTGGGCGGTGGAGCGGATCTCCTTGAAGTCGATCTCGTTCATGATGAACTTGTCGTCCTGGTCCTTGCCCGCGCCCTTGGCCCCGCTCAGGCCGACCCCGAAGACCGTCGCCTCTTTGCCGGGCAGGTCGATGCGGTAGACCTTGGTGACCCCCATGGTGCCGGCGGCCAGCCCCTTCTCCACCGCCGCCACCGCCTCCTGGTAGCTGCCGTAGGAGCCCAGTTCGTCGGCGTCGTCGAAGTAGGGCATGCCGAAGGTGTAGTGATAGCCGTTGAGCTGCTTGGCGGTCATGCACTCCTTCTCGCAGCCATAGTCCTGCACCGCGCCCAGCGCCCCCTTGAGGGCGGCGGAGACACCCGCCAGGTCGTCCTCCATGCGATAGGCGGCGGCCATGTAGCTCGGGTTGATGTAGCCCACCTGGATCTCCCCGCCATGCGCGGTGACCGCGACCCGCTCGCCCGCGCCGTAGACGCCGAACTTGGTCTTCGCCGCCGCCTGCTTGAGGGCGTCGTTGGTCGCCACCAGCACGGTGGCCCCCTCATAGGGCGAGTAGGAGCCCACCACCTCGAAGCCGGCCCCGGTCAGTTGGTCACGCACCTGCTCGACGGTGGCGGCCATCTCGCCGGCCCCCCTGGAGGCCAGCACGAAGGGTTTCATCTTCTCCGCGGCCAGGGTGGAACCGGCGGTCGCCAGCAACGACGCGGCGAGCAGGAACGAACGTCCGATTTTCATAACGATCCTCCGAAATTGGGTAAACAGGTTGGTTCTAATAGGTATGAGGCGCCGCGCCCCGCTCGCCGCGGGCGATGCCGGTGCCCTGTCCATCCGCAGCCAGCCGCACGGACAGAACCACTCACCAGAGGCTTCGGCAGCGGGCTCATCGTAGCATAGCGCCACCCGATGGGAAGCACTCAAAAAACGGTAAATTTGTAAAAAACGGGGCTCTTCCCAGAATTTTCCTGATATCGGGCGGTAATTTCACAGCGAACGATAGGTAATAACACCTATATTACGTTTTTCTTATATTTAAATAGCGCTTTCGCCAAGGAAAAAATCTATGTAACATCCCTGCCTCAAAGGAGTTGTAGATAAGCAACAACACGACGCTGAAACGGCTCCTTTCCCTACCCAATCCGCCCACTCGATCGGGGTTGAGCGCGGCCATCGGCCGCTTGCCGCGAGATGGGGCCGAGGGAAGACAACGGTTTTTTTGCCCACTTAAACCCAAAGTTTCGGGGGAGTACGCTCAAATGAAAACGATGCATCGTTCCATCGTGTCCCTGATGGTCGCCTCCGCGCTGGCCGCCGCACCGGCGATCAGCCAGGCCACCGACGGCATGAACCTCAACGGCTTCGGCCCCATCTCCACCGCCATGGGCGGCGCCTCGATGGCCTACGACAACGGCACGGCGGCAATGATGAACAACCCGGCCACCCTCGCCCTGGCCGCCGACGGCAACCGCCTCGACGTCGCCCTCGGCTTCCTCGGCCCCGACGTGGTCGCCACCAACGGCTTCGGTCAGAGCGTCCACTCCGGTGGTGACGCCTACTACATGCCGGCCATCGGCTGGACCCGCAAGAGCGGCAACCTCTCCTACGGCGTCGGCATGTACTCCCAGGGCGGAATGGGCACCGAATACGGCTCCTTCACCGCCGCCGACGGCTGGATGAGCTTTACCGGCGCCTCCATGGGTGCCACCGGCCTGCCCCAGCGCTCCGAGGTGGGCGTCGGCCGCATCCTGGTGCCGCTGGCCTACAACGTCAGCGACAAGCTGACCGTCGGCGGCAGCCTCGACTACATCTGGGTCGGCATGGACATCAAGATGAACATGGCGGGCTCCCAGTTCCGCGACCTGATGACCCCGGCGGCCTTCGGCGGCCAGACCATCGGCAGCGCCAGCGGCGCCGGCGTGCAGACCTTCGGCAACTTCCTCTCCACCTCCCTGGGTGGCGCCGGCGGTCCGATCACCGACATCAACTACGCCCGCTTCGACTTCAGCGACGGCAGCGACTTCAGCGGCAAGGCCAAGGGCCAGGGCTTCGGCGGCAAGATCGGCCTCACCTACAAGGTCAACGACAAGCTGACCGTCGGCGCGGCCTACCACACCGAGACCGACGTCGACGACCTGGAGACCAGCGACAACGTCAGCATGAGCATGAATGTGGTCGGCATGGCTCCCGCCGGCGCCGCCACCGACATGACGCTGCTCGGCAAGGTCACCGTCCACGACTTCCAGTGGCCGGCCACCGTGGCCATCGGCGCCGCCTACCAGTTCAGCGACCGCCTGATGCTCGCCGCCGACCTCAAGCGCCTCAACTGGTCCAACGTGATGGGCAGCTTCGACCTGACCTTCACCCCGCGCAACAACGCCGGCATGCTGGGCGCCCTCAATGGCCAGAACTTCGACGTGACGCTGTTCCAGAAGTGGGATGACCAGACCATCCTCCAGCTGGGCGGCCAGTACAAGCTCACCGACGCCTTCACCCTGCGTGCCGGCGCCAGCTTCTCCAGCAATCCGATCCCCGATGCGTACCTCAACCCGCTGTTCCCGGCGATCATCGAGAAGCACCTGGACCTGGGCTTCGGCTATCAGCTGACCGATGCCTCCTCCATCGACTTCAGCTACACCCGTGCCTTCAGCGTGGACCAGACCAACTCCACCCCGGCGATGATGGGTATCTCCACCACGCACCACCAGGACAGCTGGCAGGCGATGTACAGCTACCGCTTCTAACAGCGGGGCACCACCCTCCCCGCAACGGGGAGGGGATACGCGAAAAAGGCCGCACTTCGCGGCCTTTTTCGTGTATCGCATCGCGAACGGTCAATGACGCCCCGCGCGACAGGCTGCTATACTCCCAGGCCGAATCGGCCGCCACTCCGTCCCGGCGCGCCCTCGGACCTCAAACCTGGACCCTCCAACCCCCATGAACAGACACCTGACCGCCGCCTTCTGGGCCGGCCTGCTCGCCCTCTTTCCGATCCTCGCCTCCGCCAGCGGCATGGCCGGTGAGAAGAACCTCGACCTGACCCATCACGCCGTCGGCTACCTCTCGCTGGCCATCTTCGCCGTCTCCTACCTGCTGGTGATGGCCGAGGAGTTCACCCACCTGCGCAAGTCGAAACCGGTGATCCTCGCCGCCGGCATCATCTGGGGCTCGATCGCCTGGGTCTACGCCAACCACGGTCTCAACCACGCCGCCGAGGAGGCGGTACGCCACAATCTACTCGAGTTCGCCGAGCTGTTCCTGTTCCTGCTGGCGGCGATGACCTACATCAACGCCATGGCCGAACGCAACGTCTTCGAGGCGCTGCGCTCCTGGCTGATCCGCAAGGGCTTCGGCTTCCGTCAGCTATTCTGGCTCACCGGCCTCCTCGCCTTCTTCATCTCGCCGGTGGCCGACAACCTGACCACCGCGCTGCTGATGTGCGCGGTGATCCTGGCGGTGGGTGCCGACAACGCCAAATTCGTCGGTCTCTCCTGCATCAATATCGTGGTCGCCGCCAATGCCGGCGGCGCCTTCAGCCCATTCGGCGACATCACCACCCTGATGGTGTGGCAGAAGGGGCTGGTCGACTTCCACGAGTTCTTCGACCTGTTTATCCCCGCCACCGTCAACTTCGTGGTACCCGCGGCGCTGATGCACTTCGCCGTCCCCAACGTCAAGCCGGCCCCCAGCAACGAGGTAATCCCGGTGAAGATGGGCGGCTTCGTGGTCATCGGACTGTTTCTGGTCACCATCGTCATGGCCGTGAGCTTCCACAACTTCCTGCACATGCCGCCGGTGCTCGGCATGATGACCGGCCTGGCGCTGCTCAAGCTCTACGGCTACGTGTTGAAGAAGCGCGCCCACCTGGAGGATGCGCCCTACGAGGGATTGGCGGACCATGAAGTTCCGCTGGACTCCGGAGAGATCGTCCAGCGCAACGGCGAGCCGGAGCACTTCGACATCTTCAACCTGCTGGCGCGCGCCGAGTGGGACACCCTGATGTTCTTCTACGGGGTGATCCTCTGCGTCGGCGGCCTCGGCTTCATCGGCTACCTTTCCCTCGCCTCCCAGGTGATGTACCTCGATTGGGGCGCCACCCCCGCCAACGTCACCGTCGGCCTGCTCTCGGCGATCGTCGACAACATCCCGGTGATGTTCGCGGTGCTCACCATGCACCCCGACATGTCCCACGGCCAGTGGCTGCTGGTGACCCTCACCGCCGGCGTCGGCGGCTCGCTGCTCTCCATCGGCTCGGCCGCAGGGGTCGCACTGATGGGCCAGGCCCGCGGCATGTACACCTTCTTCAGCCACCTGAAATGGACCCCGGCGATCGCCCTGGGCTATGCCGCCAGCATCTACGCCCACCTCTGGATCAACGCCGCCCACTTCTAGGTCACAGGTCAAAGGGCCTTCGCTTGGCGCCATCCGGCCCCCAAGGCGACCTTGGCCGGGAAGCAACGAGCTGGATCGGTACAACCGCTCTCCTCTCTTACCTTTGACTTTTCGCCTTTGACCTGTCGCCGGCGCGCCTCGTCTCTCGGCACATCCTATACCCCCCTCTCCACGGACCCGAGCCGGCTGTGCCGGCTCGGGTCCGTGTCTTTTTCGGGAAAAAAATCCTCCCGATCGCCCCCGGCCGTTACCACTTCCGACCCCGGCAAACTGTCGCCTGGACGTCAATTCCAGAGACGCCCGACGGGTATTATGGAGAACACCCTCAGGCGGCCAACGGCCGCCACGTCCCGCCGGCGACACCGCTGCCGAAGGGGCCCCGGAGGCGTCAGGCGAATCCCCCAACGCACCGACGGCAGTGGAAGGAAGCGCTCACAAAAGACCCCGATCAGCCCTCTACACGGAGTACGTGCCGCCGGCCATCGCCGGACGGCCCATGCAGCCATACACCTCAGGGAGCCGCCCATGTCGGAGACAATTGCCCTTACCCCGGAGATGATCTGGGTCCTGGTCATCCTCGGCACCGCCGTCGTCCTCTTCGTCACCGAAGCGGTCTCCGTCGACGTCACCGCACTCTGCGTGCTGGTAGCCCTCGGCTTGGCCGACACCGCCGCCCCCTACCTCGACATGGAACCCCTGCTCACCCACAAGCAGCTCCTCTCCGGCTTCTCCAGCAACGCGGTGGTCTCGGTCATCGCGGTGATGATCATCGGCGCCGGCCTCGACAAGACCGGCATGATGAACCAGGTCGCCGGCATCCTGCTGAAGATCGGCGGTCGCTCGGAGAAGAAGCTGCGCGGGCTGGTGGCGGTGGCCGTCGGTTTCATCTCCAGTTTCATGCAGAACGTCGGCGCGGCGGCCCTGCTGATGCCGGCGGTGAGCCGGATCTCGGCGCGCACCGGCATCCCGCTCTCCCGGCTGCTGATGCCGCTGGGCTTCTGCGCGATCCTCGGTGGCACGGTGACGATGATCGGCACCAGTCCGCTGATCCTGCTCAACGACCTGATCCAGGTCTCCAACCAATCGCTGCCCGCTTCGATGCAGATGGCCCATTTCGGGTTGTTCGACGTCACCCCGGTGGGCCTCTCACTGCTGGTCGCCGGCATCCTCTACTTCGCGCTGTTCGGCCATCTGGTGCTCCCCGCCGGCCACTCCGACCAGCACCACGAGAATCCCGAAAGCACCATGCACTACTTCCGCGATCTCTACGACGTGGAGGGTGACATCTTCGAGCTGGAGATCCCCTACGACAGTCCGCTGGTGGGACTCACCGTCGGCGAGGCGGAGTACCGGCCGGAGGTGCCGATCTTCCTCGGCTTGGAGATCTCCGGCGGGGCGCAGCTCGCCCCTTGCCGCGACGAGGTGATCGAGGGCCACTCGGTGATCGCGGTGCTCGGCCCGGAGGAAGAGGTACGCCACTTCGCCGAGCAATACGGGCTGGTGCTACTGGCGGAACTGGACCGTTTCGTCTCCCACCTCAACCCGACCCGCTCCGGTATCGCCGAGGTGCTGATCCCGCCCGGCTCGTTCCTGATCGGCCACCAGTTGGGCGACCTCTACATGCGCAAGAGCTACGGCCTCAACGTGATGAGTGCCTACCGCAGCCTGCGCCCGGTGCCCGGCGCGGTCTCCGAGATCATCCTCGAGGCCGGCGATACCCTGCTGGTCCACACCACCTGGAAAGACCTCGCCACGGTGGCCGACGACCGCAACTTCGTGGTCATCACCGACTACCCCCAGGAGGAGGAGATCCGCCCCCACAAGGTGCGCCACGCGGTGTTCTTCTTCGTGCTCGCCCTGGGACTCGCCCTCACCGGGCTGGTGAAGCTGCCGATCGCGCTGCTCACCGGCGCCCTCGGCATGATCCTCAGCGGCGTACTCAACGTCGACGAGGCCTACCAGTCGGTGAGCTGGCGTACCGTCTTCCTGCTCGCCGGCCTGATCCCCATGGGGCTGGCGATGGAGTCCAGCGGCACCGCCGCGTGGATCGCCCAGGCGGGACTGCACCTGCTCGACGGGGTGCCCGCCTGGGGACTGCAGCTGGCGGTGGCGCTGCTCTCCACCGCCTTCGCCCTGGTGATGTCCAACGTCGGCGCCACCGTGCTGCTGGTGCCGCTGGCGGTCAATATCGCGGTGGGCTCCGGCGCCGATCCGGCGATGTTCGCGCTGACCGTCGGCGTGGCCACCTCCAACGCCTTCATCATCCCCACCCACCAGGTCAACGCCCTGATCCTCGGTCCCGGCGGCTACCGCGTCGCCGACTTCCTGCGCGCCGGCGGCATCATGACCGTGCTCTTCCTGGTGGTCACCCTGGTCGCCCTCAACCTCTTTTACTGAGGCCTGAGGGGCGTTTGGCCGTGCAATCCGGAAACTCGGGCAGGGTGTGCCGACGATAGGAGGCGCACCGGCCTGAGCATGGCGCTCCTCGTACCTCGGCACACCCTACGGTCGCTCACACATTTCCGCGTACTTTCACAGCAACGAACAACACCAAACGGCCCCACCCAACCACCTTCCCGACCCCGATCTCCCCGATCGGGAAAGCCCGGGCAACAAGAGCCGCTTGATGTAAAAACCATCCCGCGACGCCTCCCCTGGAGTCGTGAAAGAAAGTCGGATACTATGCGGTCTCTTCGCCAAACGGCGGCGAGCCGCGGTTTTGCGCCGTCCGCCCCGTCCGCCCCGCACCCCGGGGCAGTGCCCGAGCGAGCCCGTCGCGGCGGGCATCCGAATTCTTTAGATTTTGTTTTTAATTACCGCTTTGTGATTGGGAGGAATTGAACCAATGTCGAAAAAGCATCCCGTAATCGCGGTCACCGGTTCCTCCGGTGCCGGTACCACCACCGTCAAGGTCGCCTTCGAGCACATCTTCCGCCGCGACGGCATCAACCCGCTGGTGGTGGAGGGGGACAGCTTCCACAGTCTCGACCGCGCCGAATTCAAGGCGGCGATGGCCAAGGCCGAAGAGAGTGGCAACCAGCATTTCAGCCACTTCGGCCCGGAGGCCAACCACTTCGACAAGATCGCCGAAACCTTCAAATCCTACGGCGAAAGCGGCAAGTGCAGCCGCCGCTACTACATCCACTCCGACGCCGAGGCGGCCGAGCACAACGCCCGCCTGGGCGGCACCAGCTACACCGCCGGCCAGTTCACCCCGTGGGAGGAGATCGCCGAGGAGACCGACCTGCTCTTCTACGAAGGGCTCCACGGCCTGGCCAAGGACGACGCCACCGACATCGCCGAACACGTCGACCTGGGCGTCGGCGTGGTGCCGATCGTCAACCTGGAGTGGATCCAGAAGATCTTCCGCGACAACGCCCAGCGCGGCTACTCCGCCGAGGCAATCGTCGACACCATCCTGCGCCGCATGCCCGACTACGTGAACTACATCACCCCGCAGTTCTCGCGTACCGACATCAACTTCCAGCGCGTGCCCACGGTCGACACCTCCAACCCCTTCATCGCCCGCGACATCCCCACCCCGGACGAGTCCTTCGTGGTGATCCGCTTCCGCGACCCGAAGAAGTTCGCCGTCGACTTCCCCTACATTCTCTCCATGGTCCACGACTCCTTCATGTCGCGCCCCAACACCATCGTGGTGCCCGGCGGCAAGATGGGCTTCGCCATGGAGGTGGTGCTCCAGCCGATCATCGAGAAAATGATCGACGACAAGAAAAATGCTTGAGGCATTTTTCTTGTAATTGAGTTGGAAAGGGCCCGGCTTGCGCCGGGCCTTTTTCGTTTTCGGCTTCCCGCCTCGAACGCTCCTCCAGGAGAGACGCCCCATGAAATACCGCAAACTCGGCCGTACCGACATCGACGTCAGCCTGATCTGCCTCGGCACCATGACCTTCGGTGAGCAGAACTCGCAGGAAGAGGCGTTTGCCCAGATGGACTACGCCATCGAGCAGGGGGTCAACTTCTTCGACACCGCGGAACTCTATGCCATCCCGCCGAAGGCGCAGACCTACGGGGCCACCGAGGAGATCATCGGCCGCTGGATGAAGGCACGGGGAAGCCGCGGGAAGATCGTACTGGCAAGCAAGGTGGCCGGCCCCACCAGTTGGGTGCCCCATATCCGCGACGGCGCGGCAATCCTCGACCGCTCCAATATCCGTATCGCGGTGGAGGGCTCGCTACGGCGCCTCGGCACCGACCATATCGACCTCTACCAGGTCCACTGGCCGGAACGTCCCACCAACTACTTCGGTCGGCTCGGCTACCTGCCGGCGGAGGACGAGACCCCGTCCACACCGATCGACGAGACCCTGGATGCGCTCACCGAGCTGGTGCGCGAGGGCAAGGTGGGGCATATCGGCATCTCCAACGAGAGCCCGTGGGGCACCATGCGCTACCTCGCCGCGGCCGAGCGGCTGGGGCTGGAGCGGATTGTCTCCATTCAGAACCCCTACTCCCTGCTCAACCGCAGCTTCGAGGTGGCCGGCGCGGAGATCGCCCATCGAGAGGGGGTGGGTCTGCTCGCCTACTCGCCGCTGGCCTTCGGCGTCCTCTCCGGGAAGTACCTGGGCGGCGAGATGCCGGCCGGGGCGCGCATCACCCTGTTCCCGGACTACACCCGCTACAGCAACGAGCAAGGCGTAACGGCCACTTCCGCCTATGTCACGCTGGCACGGGAGCACGGCCTCGACCCGGCACAGATGGCCCTGGCCTACGTCAACTCGCGCCCGTTCGTCACCGCCAACATCATCGGCGCCACCACCGTGGAACAGTTGGAGGGCAACATCGCCAGCGTCGACCTGGAGCTGACGGAAGAGGTACTGGAGGCAATCGAGGCGATCCATTCGCGGTACACCTATCCCTGCCCGTAGGGGGGGTAGGCGCCAGGTTGATGCCAGGGTCGAATCCACGTCAACCCTTTCTGAAACGCTTCTTCCTTTCCCAAATCCGTCCTCACACATCGGCACTTCGTCCGACGGAGCGTAGGTCGCCGCTACTGCGGCGACGCAAACGAGGGCACTCCCGACAAACCTCGCGCCGCCGCCCATCGAACGGAACGGAGCCGTCGGAAAGGACTCCCGGCACCCAAAAACCATAAAGGCGAAAACGTCGAGCGCCGCGCGACGTTTTCGCCTGAAGCCTGAAAACGAAACGGGGCCCCGCAGGGCCCCGCCGCTCGTCAGCACTACTTCAGCTGTTCATACAGCAGCGTCAGGATCCGCTTCGCCGTGGAGCCGCCGTCGGGGTTGCCGTCGCCGTCCAGGACGAGAATCCGGCTGCGCTCGCCATCGCCCTTGATGGCGACCTGGTAGGTCTTCGCCTCATCCACCTCGTCACTCTTCCAGAAGGCGAGCTTGGAGAGCCACCCCTCCTTCTCCGCCTCCTCGCGCAACGGGTCGTTATAGCGAACGAAGTAGACCCCCAGCGCCCGATTGCGATCCTCAACGGTAAAGCCGACCCGATCGAGCGCCACGCCGGTGCGCCGCCAGGCGCGATCGAAGCCCTCTTCGAGCCCCAACGCCGAGGAGCCGTCGGGGGCGCGCATCATCCGGGCGCGGGTGGCCCGCGGCGCCTGACGCGCCAACTGGTTACGCGCCTCTCCCCGATCCACCCCGAAATAGACCATCATCCGACCGAGCATTTCGGCCTCCAACTCAGGGTCGTTGGCCCGTGCCTGCCAGACGGTGGTCTCCCCCTCCACCACCTCCTCTGCACCACGGTGGGTCAAATAGAGTTCGGTGGTACCCGGCTGGCTACCCCGTTCGAGGCGGACCCGGTACTTGTCGCGGCTCCCGGCGGAGTAGAGGGAATCGACCATCTTGCTGAGGAATCCGCGGATCGCGTCCTGCGGGATGTCGGCGCGATTCTCCGCCCAGTCGGTCTCCAACACGCCGATCCGCGGGTCCTCCATCTTGATCAACCAGCCGTTGGAGAGCCAGAACTCGCGCATCTTCGGCCACACCTGGTCCGGCGTGCCCTGGATCACCAGCCAGCGCTTGTCGCCGGCGCGCTCCACCCGCACATTGTCCGCCTTGGGCAGCACCGACTCGTCGCGCAGCACACGGGCACCGCTGCGTTCACCGCTGTAGGCGGAGTAGGTGGCGGTGGAGGCCGGATTGATGTCCGGCACCTGCATGGTGTCGTCGAGGGTGCTGGAGGTGAGATCCGGGGGCACCTCCAGCGGCGCCCCCTCGCGGGACTGCTTGTACTCGACCTGGCGGTCGGTAACCATCTCGTCGACCTTCGGCATGGAGCCGCAGGCGGCAAGCAGCAGGGCGGGGGCGAGAACGATCAGGCGCGGTACGGTGATTTCAACGGACATGGGGCGTCGGTTCTTGTTGGATCGCCCTGGATAAAGGGGCGAGAGTGACTCGAGGGAGCGCCGGCTACAGCACCCCGGCCTCGCGCATCGCCTCGCGCAGCGATTCGTGGTGCCGTTCGGAAAACCAGGTCAGAGGTAGACGGATACCGGTGGGGATCAGCCCCATCTCGGCCACCGCCCACTTCACCGGGATCGGATTGGCCTCCAGGAACAGACGATCATGGAGTTTCGCCAGTTTGGCGTTGACCGCTTCGGCAGCGGCGCGATCGCCGACCGTCGCGGCGGCACACATTTCGTGCATCAGCCGTGGCGCCACGTTGGAGGTAACCGAGATCACCCCCTTGCCGCCGGCCAGCATGAGCTCCATGGCGGTGGCGTCGTCGCCGCTGTAGAGATCGATCGCATCGCCACAGCGTGCAAGGATGTCGCGGGCGCGGTCGAGATTGCCGGTGGCCTCCTTGATCCCTACGATGTTCGAGACGGCGGCGAGGCGCTGCACGGTCTCGGGGAGCATGTCGCAGGCGGTACGCCCCGGCACGTTGTAGAGGATCTGGGGAATCGGCACCGCCTCGGCCACCGCCTTGTGGTGGAGGTAGAGCCCCTCCTGAGTCGGCTTGTTGTAATACGGGGTGACCAGCAGGCAGGCATCGGCACCCGCCTCCATGGCGCAACGGGTGAGATCGATCGCCTCGCGGGTGGAGTTGGCGCCGGTACCGGCGATCACCGGCCGACGACCGGCGACCCGCCCGACCACCCTGCGAATCACATCGCAGTGCTCCCGCTCGTCCAACGTCGAGGATTCGCCGGTGGTCCCTACCGCAACGATGGCGTCGGTGCCGTTCTCGATGTGAAACTCGATCAACCGGTCGAGGGCCGCGAAATCGACCGCGCCGTCAGCGCCCATGGGCGTCACCAGCGCGACCATACTGCCGTGAAACATGCCTGCTCCGCTGAATCGTGACCGGGTGGATACCCGCGAATCCGGCAATGGTACTGGCCGTCGCCACCCCTGACAAGTCGTCGCCGCCCATGTCAGCGGTCGGCACGGGCCCCGCCTTGATCGGCGCGGCGGGAAAGGTGGTACACTGCGGCCCAACTCTCATTACTGCACGAAACCCTAGTCCTGAACGCGAGCGCTATGAACAACGGAGCCACCAAACAGAGCCATCTGGTCATCTCGGCCCTCGGCGAGGACCGCCCCGGCCTGGTCAACGATCTCTCGCTGGCGATCTTCAACAGCGGCTGCAACATCGTCGACAGCCGGATGACGGTACTCGGCGGCGACTTCGCCATCCTCCTGCTGGTCTCCGGCAATTGGAACAATCTGGCCAAGCTGGAGGGGCAACTGCCCAAGCTCCAGGAGCGGCTGTCGATGACCATCGCCGCCAAGCGCACCGAACTGCGCCAGGAGAGCCGCATGGCGCTGCCCTATACGGTGGAGGTGATCTCCATCGACCACCCCGGCATCGTCTACCGCCTCGCCAACTTCTTCTCCACCCGCGGCATCACCATCCACGATCTCAACACCACCAGCTACGCCGCCGCCCACACCGGCACACCGATGTTCGCCGTCAACATGACCGTCGACATCCCGGCGGAGGTGCATATCGCGGTACTGCGCGAGGAGTTCATGGTCTTTTGCGACGAACTCAACCTCGACGCCATCATCGAACCGATCAAAGGCTGAGCGGCCACAAACGGTGAGCGGCGCAGCAGCCATCCGGCTCTCCCGCCCCCCTTCGGGGAACGACCTCGTCCGTGCCACACCGCCCGCACCGACAGAAAACGTCTTGGCCTTGAGCCTCCCCCGTCGCTCCCCTCCTGCCGCACCTTTATCGGCATCGTTCCCGTGGCGAGCGAAACCTCCCCCCTCTTCGTCTCCTCCGATTCCGATCCAGAATCATCCATTCGATAGCAAGGAGCCTTTCCATGAGTGAAGTGGCGATCGGCCAAGCGGTCCCCGAATTCGAGCTACCTGCCACCGGCGACCAAAGCATCAGACTCTCCGAGTTGCGCGGTAGACGCGTCGTCCTCTATTTCTACCCCAAGGATTCCACCCCTGGCTGCACCAAGGAGGGGCAGGCCTTCCGCGACCTCCACGGAAAATTCGAACGTGCCGGCGCAGTGATCCTCGGCGTCTCCCGCGACGGCCTCAAGTCTCATGAAAACTTCAAGGCGAAGCAGGAGTTCCCCTTCGATCTTCTCTCCGACAAGGAGGAGGCGCTGTGCACCCTCTTCGACGTCATCAAGGAGAAGACGCTTTACGGTAAGAAGGTGATGGGTATCGAGCGCAGCACCTTTCTAATCGATGAGGAGGGTGTCCTGCGCGCCGAGTGGCGCAAGGTCAAGGTGGACGGCCACGCCGAGGCCGTGCTGGCGGCACTCAAAGCGCTGTGACCCCGATCGCCCGTCGGAAACCAGGGCTGTCCCAGAGGAAAAACGACTCATGGTCAAAAAGAAACATCACGACAAAAAGCGACTGTTCGTACTCGATACCAACGTATTGATGCACGACCCCACCGCCCTGTTCCGTTTCGAGGAGCACGACATCTACCTGCCGATGGTGGTGCTCGAAGAGTTGGACCGCGGCAAGAAGGGCGTCTCCGAGGTGGCCCGCAACGTCCGCCAGGTAAGCCGCTTTCTCGATGAGCTGATGAGTGACAAGGGCGAGGGAGAGATCGATCAGGGGCTGGAACTGCCGCGTCCCTCCTACGTTACCCAGGGGCAGGAGAAGGGGGCCGGCCGACTCTTTTTCCAAACCCGCGAGCACACGCTCGACCTGCCCAAGAGCCTGCCCGGCACCACCGCCGACAACTCCATCCTGGCCACCGCCCTGGCCCTGCAGAACGGCCGCACCGATATCCACGTCACGCTGGTTTCCAAGGACATCAACCTGCGCATCAAGGCAGCGGTACTCGGCATCCCCGCCGAGGACTACTTCAACGATCAGGTTTTGGACGACGTCAACCTGCTGTTCCAGGGCGCCTCGGAGCTGCCCGCGGGTTTCTGGGAGAAACACGTCAAATCGGTGGACTCGTGGAGCGAGGAGGGGCGTACCTTCTACCGCATCACCGGTCCCGATGCCGCCCAATGGCACCTCAACCAGTTCCTCTACAGCACCACCGAGGGCGAGCCGTTCGAGGCGATCGTCCGCTCCCGCGACGGGGACGGGGCGGTGGTCGAGCTGATCAACGACTACACCTCCCAACACCGCAGCATCTGGGGGATCAACGCACGCAACCGCGAGCAGAATTTCGCCCTCAATCTGCTGATGGATCCGGAGATCGACTTCGTCACCCTACTCGGCACCGCCGGCACCGGCAAGACCCTGCTGGCGCTCGCCGCAGGCCTCCAGCAGACCCTCGACGAGAAGCGTTTCCGGGAGATCGTGATGACCCGCGCCACCGTCCCGGTGGGTGAGGACATCGGTTTCCTCCCGGGCACCGAAGAGGAGAAGATGGCCCCCTGGATGGGCGCACTGATGGACAATCTGGAGGTGCTTACACAATCCGAGGAGGGAGGAGACTGGGGGCGCCAGGCAACCAACGACCTGGTGCGCAACCGGATCAAGGTGCGCTCGCTCAATTTCATGCGTGGCCGCACCTTTCTCAGTCGCTACCTGATCATCGACGAGGCACAGAACCTGACGGCCAAGCAGATGAAGACCCTGGTCACCCGCGCAGGCCCCGGCAGCAAGGTGGTCTGCATCGGCAACGTCGGCCAGATCGATACCCCCTACCTGACCGAGACCACCTCGGGCCTCACCTATGTGGTCGACCGTTTCAAGGAGTGGAACCACAGCGGACACATCACGCTACGCCGCGGAGAGCGCTCCAGACTCGCCGACTTCGCCGCGGAGACGCTGTAAGCCATATCTTACATGACCGTAAGCCTTTGACCATTTACGGCCATTCCGCCCACAGGCAGAATGGTCGTTTCGCGGAGTCTCCGAGAGATTCCGACATCTCGACCCTGCCAACTGAATTTACAAGAGATATTCCGGCGCTCCATGCGCAGGCTCCAGGAACGGTGAAGAGATCTCCCAGCCAACGCGGCAGATACCCGACAGCAGGCGACGGATGGCCCCTTAGGGCAGTCCTCCTCAACCTGCTGATTCTGCTCGTCCTGTTGCCGATGGCGCCACGGGCCGAAACGCTGCGTCTGGCGGTTCTCTACCCCGACTCCGCCGGCCCCTACCGGGAGATCTTCGACACCATCATCAAGGGCGCGGAAGAGGAGGCCGGCGGCCATGCGGAACGGATCCCGATCACCGACGAGAGCGATCCACAGGAGCTTTCCGGCACCCTGACGGCAAAGGGCATCAACGGCGTCATCGCCCTCGGCCCGGAGGGTTACCACATCGCCCAGGCCGGCACCCTCCCCCCCGGCATAGCCACCGTCAGCGGCGCCTTTTTCATCCCCCCCAACAGCGTCCCCGGCGTCAGTCTGGCGGTGGATCCGGAACCGCTGTTCCGGGAACTCAAGCGCCTCGCCCCCGAGGTCCGCCGGGTGCATGTGGTCTACGACCCCAAGTACAACGATTGGCTGATCGCGCTGGCACGCCAGGCAGCCAACCGCTTCGGCCTGCGCTTCGACGCCTACCCGGTCGAGTCGCTGCGCGATGCGGTCTCCCGCTACCGCGCTCTGATCGACCAGCCGCTGGACGAACAGGATGCCGTCTGGCTGCCGGTAGACGCCACCACGGTCTACGACAAGGTGGTGTTGCCACTGGTCCTGCAGGCCGCCTGGAACCAGCGCTTCACCGTCTTCTCCAGCAAGCCGAGCCACGCCCAGAAAGGGGCGCTATTCTCCCTCTTCCCCGACCATGACGCGCTCGGCAAACGATTGGCACAGATGGTCAAACGACTGCGTCGCACCAACGGTGGAGTCACCATGGAACCGCTCAGCGACGTCAAGCTGGCCGTCAACATCCGCACCGCCAACCACCTGGGTCTGCACTTCTCCAATTCGCTGCGCCACGAGTTCGCACTCGTATTCCCGACCCGCTGAGAGGCCATGAGGTCCGATGAAACGGTTCACCAGCCTCCTCTCCAGCGAAGCGAGCTTCCGCACCCAACTGCTTACCACCCTGACCCTCGGTATGCTGGTGCTGGCGCTGGCGGCCTCGTTGACCAACGCCTGGCTCACCAACCGCCAGGCCCAGGAGCGGATGATCGCCCAGGGTGAGCGGATCACCGCCACCCTCGCCCGCCAAAGCGTTCTCGCCCTGCTCTACGGCAGCGGCGAGAACGCCCGCGACTTCGCCGCCTCCACCCTCGCCTTCCCGGACGTGCGCAACGTCCGCATCCTCGACCGCGACCGCAAGGTCCTGCTGGAGATCGGCCACGGCAGCGCCACCCCCTTCCCGACCCTGGAACTGGACAACCCCAACTCCAGCGCGGTGCGCGACACCGCCGACGCCTGGCACTTCTTCGCCCCGGTGTTCACCCACGACCAGGGCGGGGAAAATGGCGAGGAGGCGCTCTACGGCGGCAGCGCCGGCGGGCGCGCCGAACTGCTGGGCCACGTCCACGTGGAGATGGGCAAGGCGTCTCTGCGGGACATGGAGCGTGCGGTACTCGCCAACAACCTGGCCACCGCCCTTGGTCATCGCCCTGCTGCTGGTGGGCGCCCTGCACCTCCTGCTGCGCCGTTTGATGCGCCCACTCAACGAACTCTCCGACGCGATGCAGCGGGTGGAGGAGCACCACAAGCACGTCCAGGTGAAGGTCCGCGGGCCGAAGGAGATCGGCCGCATGGCACGGGTCTACAACGAGATGATGGAGGCCCTGGAGGAACGTGACCGGCAACTGCGGCGCCACAACGAGACGCTGGAGACCCAGGTCACCCTGCGCACCCAGGAGCTGGTCCAGGCCCGCGACGCGGCGCTCGCCGCCAGCCGCCACAAGTCGGAGTTCCTCGCCAACATGAGCCACGAACTGCGCACCCCGCTACAGGCGATCATCGGCTTTTCCGGCCTGGTCAGCGAATCGCTGGAGATCAGCGGCCAATACGACGACGAGGTGGCCGACCTCACCGCGATCACCAACAACGCCCGTCGCCTGTTGTCGATGATCAACAATATCCTGGACATGGCGAAGATCGAGGCGGGGCGAATGGATCTCAAACTCGAGATTGCCAACCTGGAGGCGCTGGTCGAACAGGCGGTGGACACCGTCATGCCGCTGATACGTCAGAACGGCAACCGCTGCCGGCTGCACAAGGAGGGATTGGGAGAACCGCTACGGATCGACCAAGGCAAGCTGACCCAGATCCTGCTCAACCTGCTGAGCAACGCCGCAAAGTTTACCGAGCATGGAGAAGTGGACGTTAGCGCTCGCCGTGCGGAGGGCCGATTGATCATTGAGGTCAAGGACAGCGGCATCGGCATCGAGCCGGAGTTGCTGGACGCGATCTTCGAGGAGTTCCGCCAAGCCGACGGCAGCACCACGCGCAGCTTCGAAGGAACCGGCCTGGGACTGGCCATCACCCGTCAACTGGCCCGCCTGATGGATGGCGACATCACCGTCGACAGCATCCCCGGCGAGGGCTCCACCTTTACCGTTGAGATCCCTATCGAGCGGTAAGAGCCTGCCGTCAGAAGCGGTACTGGAACGCTACGGAGAGCTGGCGCCCCGGCCTGGGCTGGTCGTTGGGGATCGACACGGTGCCATCGTAGGCGCTCAGGCTCGGCTCCCGCGCACCCTCGTCGAAGAGATTGTTCACGGTCAGGGCGACCTCCCAGCGGTTGCGCGCGTCCTGCTGGCGGAGGGAGAGATCGACCACGGTGTAGCCGTCGAGCGGCTCCCGACTGTCGCCTGCAGCCCGGGGGCGCTCACCAATCCAGCTGAGCTGGGTGTTGAGTGACCAGCGTGAATCGATCGCCCAGTCGGCGCGCAGGTAGACCTGATGATTGGGTGCGTAGCCGGGATCCTGGCCGGTAACCTCGTCGGTGGACGCCTGGTAGGCGTAGTTGCCGCTCAGGGTGAGGGCGTCGCTGGCGCGCCATTTCCCCTCCAGCTAAGGAGGGCGCACGGAAGGCGCGACCGTAGAGCAGCTTGGTGGAGAGGTCGTAATCGGTCGCCCAGACCAGCGAGAGGCGGGGGTTGATGGTGGAACCGAAGTCGGAATAGTCGTCGTAACGCACGCCGACGGTGAACTGCCAATCCGGGGCGACGGCCCTTTCATCCTGGAGCACCAAGAAGAGGTTCCTGCGATCGATCTCGGGAATCCAGACCGCCGAGGTATCGGTGGTCGCCCCCCCCCCGAGGGGGCCTCCTCCTTGTGCAGCTCAACGATGACACACGGAAACGTGCCGCCGGTCAAGCTCAGGATCATGAGGGCGCGAACCGGACAGTGCAAGTCGTCGACCATGAGAAAAGGGGCCGTGCGGCCCCTTTCCAGGTTAGGCGCTTAGTGACGTCTCGCAGCGTCTCTGATCAAGTCCAGGGCGACCCGCATCCCCCCTTTCCTGGCGGAGTCGGCGTCGGGATGGATGCCGTCGATGGTGCTTTCCCCTCTCCAAGGGTCAGTGATCACCACGTCCGAGAGTCCGGAAACCGCGCTCAAGTAGCTTGCGGACAGGTACTCGTAGCTCCCCTGGTCGATCGTCCAAATAAAACCGTTCGCCTGGCCCATGGCGACCAGGTCGAGCGACTCGAAGGCGGGATACTTTGGATAGACCGGCGTCAGTCCGTCGTCGATGGCCGCCTGGCCCACTTCCACCAGTCGTGCCACCGTCGCGTCGATCTCGGCTACGGTGCAGGGCGCGGCCTGGATCAGGTCGACCTCGGCGTTGCCCGAATGGAGGCAGTCGTTGGAGATACCGATATAGACATATTGGGCATTCAGTTCCCCGATGGTGAAGTCGTACACCCGCTGCTTTGCGCGGTCGTACTGCTCAAGGTAGCTGGACCAGCCGCGATCGGCGCGGGCGAAGGTGGTCGCCCCGGCCTCAGCCTCGTTGACCACGTAGCCGCGCCCCTTGGTAAGGATCAGGGCGTGGGCAAGGGTGGTGCCCAGATCCTGGTAGGAGCCGAAACCCACCTTGATCCCCCCCAGGACACCGTTGATGGGGGTGTTGCCATTGTCCAGGCTCGCCCCAACCATCAGTATGCTTTTATCGAAAGGGTCCGGCTCTTGCCAACCACCGGCCATCACGGCCGTCGACAACACGAGCCCCGTCAGACCCAGAAACCACTTTTCCATTATTTTCTCCTTGGTTTTGATTCGCCGTGGGTTCGACGTCCCACCACTCCGATCTTTGGAGTGACCAATGCCAAATCCACGACATTTGGTACCGCGTATCACGAATGGATGCGCAGCTTTCCCAAGGCGGATCTTACGTAGCAGGAGATGCCGTATCAACCAAGGGGGAGGGCGATTCCCGTGGGACCCGATAGGCAAGACGTAAAGGCCGATGAAAGGAGGGCCTACCCGGAAAGCTCCAGCCAACGAGCGGAAATTCTTGTACGCTGAGAGCCAATCGCGCAGCCTCGAACAGGGCGACGTCGAGCGTCTGTTCCAGGACGGCGGCATCATCCAACCAGCAAGTCGCCTTCACCCTATCGCCATCAGGAAGATGAACCTTTCCGCCGTATGCCTCAACCAAAGGTATCTTCAATGATCGAATACCAAATCAACAAAACAATCGGCGTGATGACCGTACGCTTCCGCGGAGAAGTGACCTACGACGACCTGATCCACTGGTACGAAGAGATCGCCGAGAACAGGGACTTTTCCAGCAAGCTCGACGGAGTAACCGACATGCGCCAAGCCAAGCTGCTGCTGGAACGGGATGACATGGCACGCATCGGCGAATACATCACCCACCACCAACTGATCTTCGGCCGCTGGGCGATTCTGGTCGAGGACACCAAGGCAACTGCCCTCTCCATGATCTACGGGAGACACACCGGAGAGGTGCACGAGGCGGAGGTCTTCTCCTCGGACGAGGCGGCCTCCGCCTACCTCGGGGTCGAGATCACACCGCTACTCGAAGGCCTGCCGCCATTCTCACCCGACGACGATGCCAGCGCATTCGCCCATTAGGGACGCGGGAAAGAACACATTACCCGCAACTCGCTTGTCTCGTGGCCCGCCCTCGACGTTGCGGCAAGGGTTGCAAGCCGGGCTGGCACGCCGCGAAAACGGACCACGATCCAACACGATTTCGGGGCAATATTTCTTCCGCCCCCCCCCCCCCGAAAAAAAGAGAAGGCCGGCATAGTGCCGGCCCTCGTCGCGATCTCCTACACCGTAGCCGTTCAATCGAAGCGGTACCGAACCTCCGCATATACACTGCGCCCAGCCAACGGCAGGTCGCCGGGAATGTCCGAGGGACCCGGCTCCGTGGCTTGAGTGTCGAAGAGGTTGCGAACCGAGAACGCAGCCCCCCAACGGTCCGCCGAATCACCATACCGCAAGGTAAGATCCACCAAGGCATAGTCATCCGCATTCGGGCGGGTATCGCCCACCGGACGCTTCCGTTCTCCCACCCAATTGAGTTGGGTATCGAGCAGCCACTGCGGCGCGATACGCCAATCGCCCCGCAGATAGGCCTGGTGCTCCGGAGCATTTCCGGCGTCGGTATCGCTCATCTCGTCAACGGTGTGCTGGTACGCGTAGTTGCCGACCAGCGTAAACGCGGGACTGACCTTCCATTCCGCCTCCAGCTCCAACCCGTACCCCTTCTTGCCACCGGCATTCTGGTAAGTGGACGACGTGGCCTGCGCGGCATCGGGCACCAGTTGGATGATGTCCTTCATCCGGTAGGTGAAGAGACTCAGCGCCCCCCGCCAATCCTCCAGCGGGTGGTAGTCCCAGGCCAGCTCCAGGGTATCGATGGTTTCAGGCTGCAGGCCGGGATTGCCCAGATCAACCGGATTGTTCCGGTTGTAGAGTTCCGAGAACGATGGGGCGCGGAAGGCGCGCCCGTAGAGAAGTTTGGTGGAGAGGTCGTAATCGGTCTGCCAAACCAGCGCCAGACGCGGATTTATCGTGCTGCCGAAATCGGAGTAGTGATCGTAGCGGGCGCCGACGGTGAACTCCCAGTCGCGGGCAAAGGCCCACTCGTCCTGTGCCGTCACATGGTAGATCTTCCGATCCCGCTCCGGAATGAATACGGAAGGAAGGTCCTGCCAGTAGATCGACCCGCCAGGATAGTTGATGGGCACGCCGCTGGGAGTGGTGAGGAAATTACGGTACTCCTTCACATCGTAGAGATCGCCGTAGTAATACCCCACCCCGAGGCGGAGCAGATGACGGTCGATCCCGCTGTAGAAGCCGTGCAACGAAAAACGGGTGTGTTTCTCGAACACCTCGGGGCCACCGATCACGCCATCGGGCATGTACTCGCCACCCAACAGGGAAAAGTCCATCCCCGGCGGTATGAGCACCAGCGGGTTCTCGAACTCCTGACTCGTCTGGAAGTAACTCAGCTGCCCGGTCACGTCCCAATGCTCGCTGAAATGGGGGTCATGCCAGGTGAGATCGGCGTTGAAACGGTCGCTGCTGTACTGCCCCACCGGGTCCAGCGAGCCAGCACCGAGGCCGCTCTCCACATTCCGGCGTCCCTGGTAGCCGGCACGAACGCGCCAATTGTCCCGAGACGCATCGACGCGAAGATCCATGTTGTCCCGCCCCAGATTGAGGGAGCCCGGGGCCAGGGAAGCGGGTTGGTAGGTGGGGTCGAGCGACGAGATGAAGCCATCCCGCGCGGTCTGCTTGTCCGAGGCGACCGTCTCGCTCTGGCCGTCGGTGGTCCCCGCCTCCACCATCACGGCGACATCCCACCCGCCCACCTGCTGGCCGTGGAGCAGCCAACTCTCGCGACGCCCAAAACTGCCCAGGCGCGCCCCGACCTCGGTACCGTCGATCTCATCGGCCGTCTTGGTGATGATGTTGACAACGCCGGCAAACGCGTCGGCACCATAGACGGCGGAGCCGGGGCCGCGAATCGCCTCAATGCGTGAAATCGCCTGGACCGGCATGCCTCCCCAAACGAAATTGCGATTTCCCTGGAACAGGTTGGTGATCGGGATGCCGTTGACGAGCATCAACACCTGGGGATTGAACTGGGAGTAGATACCACGAACGGTGTAGATGGGATTATAGAAGAAGGTATCCCGTGCCACGTGAAAACCCGGGATGGTCTCCAACACCTCATCCAGGTCGGTAGCCCCCATGTCGGCGATGGTCTTGGCCGTGATGACCGTCGCCACCGCCGGCGCCTTCGGCAGCGGCTTGCTGGTGCCGGTGGCAATGCTGATAATTTCACCACCGCCGTAAAGGGACTCCAGTACGGTCGAATCCGGAAGCTGCTCGGCCGCCAGCACACCCTGTGTCGATCCGATGAAACAGAGGGAGGCGGAAAGCGCAATTTTTCGACGCAACATCAGAATTGGCTCGCCATTTTATACATTTGTTGACATCCCGCTGGCCTATCGTGGCGCTATGAAACGTTCTTGTCAATCAGGCCGGCGAACCAACCACCACCATCCGCGTCAGATCTCTTTCCTAGGGAGAAATCAACCGCCCTGTGAAGGAAATATCCTACAACGTGGCGGCGCCCATATCACCCTTCCTCTTCACCCCATCGCCGCTCCGCAGATTCCCCTTCATAGACCAGAGAAGCGCAACGCAGGGGAAAAAAGGCCCCTTCCGGCTTGCGATCCGCGTCGATGAAGCAAGGCACCATGCCGGCGGAAAAACTGAGCATGAAGTAGCGGTGATACTCCTCGGAGGAAAGCCCCTGATCGGCGGCCAAGGCGGCGTCCAGCGCCCCGATGTTCATGCGCATCGGATAGCGGCGCTGTTTGAGAATCTCTTCGATCCGAAAGGCCAATGCGGTATGGGGACCATCACCGAAGCCGAGATCCCGGGCGAACTCCATCAGCGGCCCGATCCGCTCGTCGGTGCGCACGATCGGGCGCCCGAAACCGGGTATCCACCGGTGCCGCTTCAACTCACCCCGCACCAAGCGGTCGAGATCCGTTCCCGCGTCCACCTCCTGTCGAGCACGGATCAGAAAATCGATCGTACGGATATTGGAGCGGTGGCCAAACAGCTCTCCCTCTGAAATCGCCAATGCCGAACTGACCCCCAGCGTCGCCGTACTGCGCGCAGTGGCCGCCAGGGCCGCGATCCGGTTGGGCCAGATCCGCGGATCGGGATAACTCACCGAGAGGCTCCAGATCCCTTCAAACAGGCGAATCTGCTCCGCTGAGAAATGCCGCCCGGTAATCCCGAACAACAGCAACTCCATCCAGCGCATATCGCGCAGGTCGTGAAGCAGGTCCCGACCGCGCAGCACCACACGCTCTCCGGGAAACCATTTGCCCATGTCCGTGCGCCAACGCCCCTCGTATTGGCGCAGCGTATCCACTTTATCCTTCATATCTCCCTCCAACACGCCCTCCTTCGCCCGCTAGTGTACTGCCCCGCAATTAATGGCCCTTTCAGCGAGTCGCCAAGCGGTCAGCCGCAAGGCGCGGGCTCGCCGGGGCAGCCGCCCTGCCTCAAGAGACCGCAACGCGGCGGATGGCCGCTTGGCGGCTCGCCCGCAGGGCGCCCCCCAGAGACGCCAGGCCGGCGTTGCGGCGCTTGCCAAGGACTCGCCATTGCCTGCGCGCCGCGCCTTGTCCTGGCGTCTCTGGGGGGCGCTGAAAGGGCCATTAATTGCGGGGCAGTGCACTAGCGGCGCGGTCCGGGGTCGTTGCTCAACTCCAGGCCATCAAGCCAGAACGGGTAGTTCTGCCAACCGTAGCGACGCTGCTCCAGGGCATGGACGGCCGCTCCGGGCAGGCGAAGGATCAGGTAGAGCATTTCCGCCCGATCCTCATCCAGCCCCAGATCGAGAAATGCCGCCGCGGCCACGCCACTCATGGCCAGCGGCCGACCCGCCGCCTGTTCCAGCAACTCGCGATTGGCCGCCAGCCACTCCAACGCCCCGCCTCGCGACAGCGAGCAAAGGTGCGTGAGGGTCTGCAACACCGGCAGCGCGCAGGATGCCCCGTAAGGATCGAACCCCGGCGGATGCTCGCTGGGACGCCAGGCATCGATCCGCCCGGCCTCCACCGGAGCGGACAACGCCGCGCGCCAAGCGGCGAGATCGCGACCACGACTCGCCCACAATTTCATCGCATTGTAGACATCACGAGCGCCTCCCAGCTGACCGGCGCCGATACCGAGCGCGGCAATCAATGAGGCGGCGCTATGGGAACCCCCAAGCCCACCATTCATCGCCGCGCGGACGGAGTGGTCCCGGGGGCCGGGGTCGGCAAGGGCGACCGCCAGGTCCTCGAGCAACCGGGCGCACCACTGCGCAGGGCGTTCGCCGGTGAACATCAGCAGCCAATACTCGGCCCAGGAGGCCTTGCCGAGCAGATCGCCATAGACGTCGTAGCCGGCACAACGGCAGACCCTCGCGGCGAATGGATTGTCCGGCTCCGCCTCTTCACTCCAGATGCGGCTTCGGATGGTGTCTGGCTTATCACTCATCGGGATTTCGTCCAATCCTTTGCAATACGACCGGCCCCTTCGCCACGGCGAAAAAGAGCCGAACAGGAGCGGTCAGGTGCCGAGGGATTCTACGCGCGCCCCCATCGGCGGCACCTTTTCGGGGTCGATATGGACATCGAGCAGCGTCGGCCCCCGCTTGCAGCCGAGACGCTCGAAATCGAGGCGCTCCAACTCCGCGAGACTGCGCACGGTGAAGGCCTCCACCCCCATCGCCTCGGCGAACGCCTTGAAATCCACCGGCGGCAGGAGGTTGCCGACGTCGCGGGCGCCGCGCAGCCGCTGGCCGTGACGCACCATGCCGAGCGCACCATCGTTGAGCACCACAAAGATCACCGGCAGCTCCTCCATCAGCGCGGTGGTGATCTCCTGACCGTTCATCAACAGGCTGCCGTCGCCGGTGATGCAGACCACCGGCCGACCGCGCAGCCCCATGGCACCGCCCACCGCACTGCCGATCGCCCACCCCATGGCACCGAAGCTCATCTCCACCCGGCAGCGACCGACGCCGCGGGGATGGAGGTCATGGGTCGCCCAGACGAAGCTGCAGCCGGTGTCGGCGTGGAACACCGTCTCCTCCGGCAGGACGCGCGCGAGCGTCCACATCAGCCGTTGCGGATCGACCCGTTCGGGGACATCGGGATCCTGCCGATGTTCCGCCACCAGCCCCTCGTGGGTCTCCGAAAAAGGATGCCCGCGGGCGCCGTCGACCGGCCGCGACCCCTTCGGCCGCGCAAAACGGTGGAGCAGCTCGCGAAAGATCGCCGCCACGTCCCCCTCGATGTGCAGGGCGGCCCCGCGGGAGCGGCTGAAGTTGCTGAGCACCGTGTCGACGTGGACCACCTTGGTGCTGCGCAGCACCTCCCCCGCCCCACCGCATGTCTCCCACTCCCCCAGATCAGCCCCCGCCACCAGCACCAGATCCACCTGCGGATCGACCAGCGCGCGGTTGGCGGTATCGTGGCCGGCAAAGCCGATCACGCCGCGGAAACGGGAATTGTAGGGGTCGATCCACCCCTTGCCCTGGGGGGTGGCGACAATCAGCGCATCGACCCGTTCGGCGAACTCCGCCACCTCGTAGGAGGCGCCCCAACAGCCGGCCCCTACCACCACCACCGGGTTGCGCGCCTCGCGCAGCCGCTGGTAGAGGCGCTCCGTTCCCATCTCGTCCCACATCGGCCGCGGCCGGGCCAGCCGCGAGATGTCCATCCCCACCACCTCGGGGGGCACCGGCTCACGAAAGATGTCGGTGGGAACGCTGAGGTGGACCGCCCCCCGCGGGAAACGCAGGGCGTTGAGCGCCGCCTTGACGAACTTGCCTTCCAATTGGGCCGGATGGGAGATGAGCTGGCTGTAACGGGTGCAGTGCTGAAGGATGCCGACGGTATTGACCGTCTCGCAGGCCGACTCCTGAAACGCGGCGGAGCCGAAGCGGCTGAGCTGGCTCTGGGCACTGATCGCCAGCAGCGGTACGTGGGCCACGTTGGCCCCGGCCACGCCGGTGACCAGGTTGGTGGTACCGGGCCCGGTCGTGCCACAACAGACGCCGAGCCGACCGGTCTCCCGGGCGTAGCCGTCGGCCATAAAGGCTGCGCCCGCCTCGTGGCGAGCGATCACCGGCCGCGGACCGCCCCGCTCTGCACTGTCGGCCAGCGCATCGTAAAAAGGTTCGATCGCCCCGCCCGGGACACCGAACACGTACTCCACTCCCAGTTGTTGCAGATAGTCGACCATCAGAGCGGCCACGGTCATCGGCGGTCTGAAGTCGTGCTTGATTACCCGCGCGTTATCGCTTCCCAACGTGATCACCTCTTTCCATCCTGGAGTCCGTACTGAATATAGATCCCTGGCCAGTCAATATTTCGTATAACACGAACAACGCTACCAGAAATTCGCACAAAATTAACTAGCTAATTTCGTACAGACCCGTAGTCCTAGTCTTATAGATTATCATCAAATTTCGCTAATGTCCCAAGCATTGGATCACAACTTTTCTTCCGATTTCGCCCTCCCGACGGCGTCCCACAGGGAGGAGGGGAGGAAAGGCGGGGTGTGACATCGAAAATTACACCAAACGACGGTTTGATATCCTGTCAACGTGCCGCAACGCCCATTTGTGACGGGGCGACGTAACGACGGGCGGAAGCCGTGCAGGAAGAGACCGGCGTGCGAGGCGAAAAACCGGCAGGGGGGGACCACTCCCAGCCAGCGAAGGGGGGGTTACAGAAGGAAGTGGGTGACTGACACGGAGGTTGGTGGTTGATGGCCCCCCTCGGAGAAGCGGAACCTGCCCACCCGACCGCGACGTTGCGCCGCGGCCCCATCATCTCAACTCAATCCGGGAAGCTCGGAAAGGGGCTGCGGCCTGCCGATGCCGTACCCCTGGGCGTAATCCACGCCCAGCTCCCGCAACACCTCCAGGCACTCCTGCTCCTCCACAAACTCCGCCACCGTCTGTTTGCCGAGGGCGTGGGCCACTTCATTGATGGAGCGGACCAGGGCCCGATCGGCCTCGTCCCGATGGATGTTGCGGATGAAGCTGCCATCGACCTTGAGGAAGTCGGCCGGCAGTTGCTTGAGATAGGCGAAGGTGCTGAAGCCGGTGCCGAAATCGTCGAGTGCGAAGCCGCAGCCGAGGGCACGTAGCCGCTGGATCATCCGCTCGGCAAGGTTCATGTTGGCCAGACTGGCGGTCTCGGTGATCTCGAAGATCAGCCGCTGCGGGGCGACCCGGCGCACCGCCAGCTCCTCCTCCACCAGGGGCAGGATCCGCTCATCGCGGAAGGCGTGGGCCGACAGGTTGACCGCCATCCGCCCCAGGGCGGGATGTTCGGCGAGCATCGATATCGCCCGGGTAATCACCCAATGGTCCAGCGCCGCGATCTCACCGGCCCGTTCCAGCGCCGGGATGAAGACCCCCGGGGGCACGGTCGACCCATCCTCCAGCGAGAGCCTCACCAACGCCTCGTAGTGCTCCACCCGACCGCTGGCCACGTGCAGAATCGGTTGCAGGTGGAGGTCGATCCGCCCCGCGGCGATCGCCTCGCGCAACCGCCGGACCCAGTCGATGCTGGAGGAGAGATCGTCGGTCTCCCGATCGTCGGGGTCGAACACGTGGACCATGTTGCGCCCGCGGCTCTTGGCCACGAACAGCGCCTTGTCGGCCTCGATGAAATACTCCTCGGGGCTGGCGTGGCGACCGTCGATCTCGGCCAAGCCGATACTGGCGGTCAGCTCGAAGTCCCGCTGATTGTAGGTGAAGCGATACCCCTGGACCGTGGCCCTCAGCTCCTCGGCCACCTTGCGCGCCTGCTCCAGCGGGGTGTTGGCCAGCAGCAGGGTGAACTCATCGCCGCTCAGGCGGCAGAAGATGTCGGCATCGCGG
The DNA here is from genome assembly GCF_054657215.1 of Endothiovibrio diazotrophicus. Classification (NCBI taxonomy): domain Bacteria; kingdom Pseudomonadati; phylum Pseudomonadota; class Gammaproteobacteria; order Chromatiales; family Thioalkalispiraceae; genus Endothiovibrio; species Endothiovibrio diazotrophicus. Next base: position 587 of record NZ_BAAHXB010000054.1, on the reverse strand, counting down.
ATCCGCACCAGCACCACCCCCGCGAGCTCCTTGAGCAGGATGTCGCCCTTCTTGTGGCCGAGGGTGTCATTGACCACCTTGAAGTGATCGATATCCAGGTAGAGCAGCGCGTGGTTGCCGGCCCCGCGGGCGGCGGTGGCCGACAGGTGGGCCAGCGAGGCATTGAAATGGTTGCGGTTGTGCAGGCCGGTCAGCGGATCGTGGAGCGCCAGATACTCCAACCGCTGCTGGGCCTGCTTGCGCTCGGTGACGTCCATCAGCTGGCCGGAGATCCCGGTACCGTGATCGACCCCCGCCATCGCATCGAGGGTCAACGCGCACCACACCACGCCGCCATCGCGGGTCACCAGACGCAGCTCCATCTCGCAATGGCCGTCAGTCCCGCGCAGCGCCCCCACCGCTTCGCGGAACGCCTCGCGCTCGTCCGGATGGAACAGCTCCGCCAGCGGTCTCCCCTGAGCCTCCGCCGCCGGATAACCGGTCAGCCGCTCCCAGGCGTGGTTGATGAAGATCAGACGCCCGTCGGCCCCCAGCTCGAAGACCACCGTCCCCAGGTGATCGAGCAGGTGCTGATGGGCACGCGCCAC